>CAZPTM010000158.1:0-3988 GCA_964589665.1 uncultured Limnohabitans sp.
GGCAAATCTGACCCTTGCGGTCTCCAGCCAAGGTGTGGCGGCATCTGCTTATGCGGGTCTGCAGCTGGACTCACTGGTATTTGGTATTGCTGATCCCTCTAATCATTCGACAGTGGGCGCTTTGCTCGTCAGTGGAACCGAAAGCGAAGATCAGGCACTCACTGCAGCGCCCAGTGCGGATTTTGCGGATGCGAATGGCCTGGGTACCCTGGCATACACATGGCAGCGCAGTGCCGATGACGGCGTGACCTGGTCGGACATTGCCAACGCGAATGAATCCACGTATACCTTGGAAGCTGCCGATGGCGGACAGGTGGTGCGGGCTGTCACGACGTATACCGATGGCATCGGAACGGTCGAGACGGTTAATTCAGTGGCAACCAACGAAATTCAGGCTCGACCCACATCAAGTGACGGGGCGCAAATCGTCCCTGCTTGGACTGGCTATCAGTACGTGTTTCAAACCAGTGATTTCGTGTTCCAGGATGCAAACGCCGGCGACACATTCAACAAAGTGATCCTGACCCAGTTGCCGGACGGACAACTGACCCTCAATGGCACGAAAGTGACGGCGGCCAACACGACAGTGACAGCAGCCGATATTGCAGATGGCAAACTGGTGTGGCAATCGACCGATGCGACCAGTGAGAGTTTGGCCGGCTTGCGCTTCAAGGTTTCGGATGGCGCGTTGGTCAGTGATGTGCATGATTTTTCAATCACACAGGATCAGTCGAGCCTGGTCCAAATCAGTGGTGCGCAAGGCGTAACGGTTGCGACCGCGAAGCCGCAGACTGCGCTGGCATTGCATCCACTGATGAGCGCAGACACAACCCACCAAATGGACTTGAGCATCGGTGCGCTGAGCAGTGGCGAAACCTTGGTAAATTTGACGCTCATGTTGGATTCTGCACAGAACGCCAATGGCTTCTGGGTGCAACGGGACGGTTATTGGCAGAACCTGGCGACCGCGATGACCGACGACGGCCAGAACACTTCGCTGGAGCTTCAGTTGCAGGATGGCGGCGTGGATGACGTCGATGCAGGCGACGGTTCGGTCACTGTGCACGGCGCGGTCAGTGAAATGCCACTGAGCGTGATTGGTCTGCCGCCCGAAACGACCGACGGCCTCTGGTTCTGAACACCCCGCAGTATTCCCTTACGACAAAGACACGAATCATGTTTTCAAAAACCAAATCAAATATCTGGACCTTGGGCTTGGTCTTGCTGCTCACGGCATGCGGTGGTGGCGGTGGTGGTAGTGATGACACGCCGGCGACACAAAACATCAGTGTCGTGCCTGCCTTGGGCGCGTTTGGTGCTGGCGCGACGGTCAAGGCCTTTGATTTGGATGGCACGGAGTTGGGATCAGGCACCACCGATGCAAACGGAATGGTATCGGCGTTGGCCATCCCGAAGTCGTATGCGGGCGGACTGATTCTGCGGGTTTCAGGTGGCAGTTTTTTTGATGAAGGCCAGCGAACGACAGTCTCTCTTGGCAGCGATGCCATGTTGTCTGTGGTGCCTGCCGACCGCATGGCAGCAAATGCATCGTATGGCATCACGCCGCTGACCAATGTGGTGGCGAGTCTGGCGGGCTTGGATGCATCGTCGACGCAACCGGCGCTGGCGAACTCGGAAGTCATCAGCACGGCGATCACTAAATTTCAGTTGATCTTCCCGGTTGACCTTGACGTGCTGGCAGCTCCGGCGCCGTTCAAGAGTGTGACGGACATGAACACGCCCAAGGTAGCCAGCGATGCTTCTGCCTTGTATGGCGTGTTGTTGGCTGAGCTGGCCAAGAATGCCGGCGCTGGAAGCTCGGCGCTGGCACAAGCCCGGACTTTGGCCACAGCGGCGAAGGGTGCCAGCACGGCAACAGATCCTGCAACTTTTGCCACCCAATTAGGGGCGGTGACCACGCCATTGCTGACGGTATCTGACAGCATATCGACCAGCAGTTTGCTCACTGGCACTTCCGAATCTGTGCAAAGCTTCAAGGCGGCAAGAAATCAGGCGATTGCACCAGCGGCTGTATTTGAGGGCAGTCTGGCAGAATTGCAAACGTTGCAGAATACGCAGGCTTCACAAGGCGTTCAGAAGCAGGCGTTCCAGGGTATGTGGAGTTCCGATGCGGATCCGTCGTGGACGGTGGCGGTCTCGGCCGACGGGACGGCTTTGGCCTTGTCCCAGGACGCGACCTCGCTGATTGCGGGTGCGATCAAGGCGGCGGATTCGGGCTTCACGCTTGATGGGGTGCAAATCACCAACAACAACGGGACCTTCACCCAGGTTTCGGTCAGCCTGCCCGTGGCAGCGGTTGCGGACACGTCGTTGACCTTGACCGTAGATGGCAGTAACGTGGTCCTGGCACCTCAAACCCGCTACGCCACGGCTTTTGATGTCGCGGCCACTGCTGGCACCTGGTGGCAGATCTTGGGCGACTACGCCAAGATCACGCTCACGGTGAGTACCTCGGGAGCGATCACCGGCACGACATCCACAGGTTGCACCTGGAGTGGCCAGCTGGCCGCATTGTCAGAGGCCAAGGCATTGGCTGATGTGTCGTTGACCGAAACCTGCAATGGGACTGCGGCGACATTGGCCGGCTTTGCGAACATTGGCAGCAACGGTGCATTGAACCTGCTGGTCTATCGCAACACCCTTTCAACCAGCGAATTCCTCAGGCTGCAGTTAACGAAGCAATAACAAACAGTCGACGCCGGTTGGTTTTGCGAAACTGCCCAGGCGATGCTTGGTTAGTTTTTTTCCAAGTGGTTGCCGCTTTGTATGAAGCCGTACCGCTCGCGCAGGCCGTCATAACCTCAAACCCTCGAATCGCCCGATGTGGACCCGCATGCCGGGTGGTGTGGCAGGAGCGGCTGCGAGAATCGTGGCCCTCCCGATGCCAATGGCGAACACGTCGTGTTTAAGCGGCTAAGGACTCCACCACAGCCGCATTGACCATGGTGCGCAATTCGCGGCGCACGGGGTAAAGGCTGCTGGGCATGAATTGGGTCATGAACACCACCGAGATTTGTTCGACGGGGTCGACCCAGAAGGCCGTGCTGGCCGCGCCGCCCCACCAGTACTCGCCCAGGCTACCGGCAATGCCGGTGCGTGCCACATCGGTGGTCATGGCAAAGCCCAGACCAAAGCCGATGCCGTGGTAGGTGGCCTCCGAGAACAGGCTGCGCGAGACGTCAGCCAAGTCGGCCCCGCCGGGCAAATGGTTTTGTCGCATCAGCCACAGGGTCTTGGGGCCGAGCAGGCGCACGCCATCGAGCTCACCGCCGCGACGCAACATTTCACAAAAGCGCAAATAGTCAGCCGCCGTGCCGACCAAGCCGCCGCCGCCTGATGGGCTGAGGGTGGGTTCGCGGAAGGTGCGTCCGGGCACGGGCACCAGTTTGCCGCCACCAGCCAGTGCGTAGCACTGCGCTTGGCGCGCGAACTTGTCTTCGGGCACATGGAAGCTGGTGTCGACCATGCCCAGCGGGCCCAAGATGTGCTGTTGCAGGTACTCGGCCAAAGGCTGGCCCGAAATCTTTTGCACCAAGTAGCCGAGCACGTCAGTGGAGACCGAGTAGTTGAAGGCGGTGCCAGGTGAAAACTCCAGCGGCACGGTGCCCAGTTGCTCGACAAAGCCTTCGAGGCCGCCGGGGTGGTCAAAGGGCTCGACCTTGTCTTTGCGGTAAGCCGCATCGACCATGGAGCGCATTTGAAAACCATAGGTCAGGCCCGAGGTGTGGCGCAACAAATCGATGATGCGCATGGGTTGTTCGGTGGGCTGGGTCACCCAACCGGCCGCACCGCCGGGAATGGAGGCGCCGCTGCCGACGTAAACCCCGAGGTTTTTCCACGACGGGATGTAGTGGTGCACCGGGTCTTCCAAGGCAACCAAACCTTGTTCGACCAGCATCATGAAAGCCACACTGGTGATGGGCTTGGTCATGGAGTAGATGCGCACAATGGTGTCGTCACTCATGGC
>CAZPTM010000159.1:0-3984 GCA_964589665.1 uncultured Limnohabitans sp.
TCCGAAGAAGCCAAGCCTGCCGCCCAGCCGGCCAAGAAGGAAGAAAAGAGCCGCGAAGGCCGTGGCGACCGTAACCGTCGTGGTGGCCGCCGTGGTGAAGGTCGTGGTGACCGCGCTGAGCGTAGCGAGCGCCCCGAAGGCCAGGAACGCAACGAAGGCCGCAACAACCGTCGCAACGCGGCAGGCACTGAAAGCGAAAGCCGCCAGGAACGTGCGCCGCGCAGCGAGCGTGGCGACCGTCCGCAGCGCGAACGCCGCAACGAGTCACGTCAGGACATGGCCCCTGGCAACGCTCCCGCAGAGGCCGTGGCCGATACCGAAGTGCGCGCAGAACGCACCGAGCGCGGGCCCCGTCGCGAACGCAGTGAGCGAGGTGAAGGCCGCCGCGAACGTGGCGAGCGTCGCAACGACCGTCCCAGCGAAGTCCAAGCTGAAGTGCGCAACGATTCGATGGAAGCAGTGAGCACGGATACCACCGCGAGCGCAAAATCCACCGAAGGACAAGCACCCGCCCAAGGCGAGCGTCGTGAGCGCCGCAGCCGTGACCGTTATGGTCGCGAACGTCGTGAGCGTCAGACCGAAGGTCGCAACGAAGCCGTGGAGCAGGCGAGCAACGAAGCCCCTGCACAGGTTGCCGAACAGACCGATGTCCCCCGCTCATCGTACTTTGACGCTTTTGCGGCTCCTGCTACAGCTGCGGTTGCAGAAGTTTCCGCGCCTGTGACCCTTGCCAGCGAAGAAGCCGTCGCGCCTGTGGAGGCAACAACGCCTAGCGCAAACCGTGCCCTGCCGAAAGTAGCCAGCTACACCCTGCCCACCGAACAGCTGTTGGCTGTGGCATCGCAAAGCGGCCTGCATTGGGTCAATTCGGATGCCGACAAGGTAGCGGCTGTTCAAGCTGCCATCGCTGCTGAGCCCAAGCCTATCCATGTGCCGCGTGAGCGTGCACCGGTAGTGGTTCTCGATGAAGGCCCCCTGGTACTGGTCGAAACTCGCAAAGACTTGAGCGAAATGAAGCTCCCGTTCTGATACAGCAAAGCCACCCACTCGGTGGCACTGTGCAAAAAATAACCGGGTCATGCCCGGTTATTTTTTTGTGCGCTTGAACATAGCCGCACGCGCTGCGACCACTTACATCAGGTCGCCTGAGCGGCAGACCTCCACGCAGCCATGGCTGCCTCATGATCACCTCGGTGTTCCGCCATTTCAGCCAGGCGCCGCCAGGCACGCACTTTGAGCGGCGCTGGCAGCTGCGACACAGCTGCTTGCAGATGCGTTTGCGCCTTGCCCCAAAGCTGATGGTGCAAACACAACATACCCACCACGTATTGCAAAGCTGCGTGCCTGGGCTGTGCACGTTGCGCCGTCTCCAGCTTGGCCAGCCACTCCCGTGAGTCCTCTGCCGGGCCCGCCGTCAAGGCGCGCTCCAGGCTTAGAGCCAGCTGTGCGGACTGGGCTGGCAAATCGCGTGACGGGTTTTGCGCCCAGGCAAACCACACGGTTTCCAGCCATTGCCGGGCAATGGCTGCATCGCCCCCCAAAGCCAACCAACGATCTGCGCACGCCACGACCAGCTCGGGGCGTTGGCGTTCTGCCGAGCCAAGTTTGCGCCAAATGGCGGCCACCGCCTGGGGCTCATGCACGCGCTGCAACCAATCCTGTAGCAGCCCGCGTACAAGGCTGCTGGCCACATCGGGAGAGAACGCTTTGTGCTTGACCAGCAACAGCGCTGTATCCAAGGCTTGGTCGGGTTGCCCGGCCAAACGCGCTGCTTTCAGGCGCATGCGCAAGGCCACCACGCGACGAGCCAACGCGCTGGGCATTGCATCCAGAAGCTGCAGGCTGCCTGCGGCATCCCGGTCGTTAAGTGCCCACCGAGCAACGCGCAAATCCACGCCTTCTTGCAGGGCTTGGCGCAAAGCTGGCGCGGCTTGATCAATAGCTGTTTGAGCGGCCAAGGCATGATGCTCGCGTGCTGCATGGTCTTGCAGGGCGTGGGCGGCATCAGCCGCTGTCAAATGGGCCAATGTGCGCAAAGCAGAGGCGTGACTCAAGCGAGCTTCCTCCTCTGTTTGGTAAGCCGCTTCTTTATCTACGGCCAGTTGAGCTGCCTTGCCCGCACGCACGTAGCGCCCGGCCATGAAGTGCGTCAACGCATCCAGCAAAGCACCGTAGGCAGCACGTTCTTTTTGTTGCTGACGCCACTGTTTGGCTTGCTTGGGCATGGCCAACAAAGCCAAAACAGCGCGCTGCACCAAAGACAACACCAGCAACAAAACGACTAGCCCCAGCAACACCAAGTTGAGGGAAACATCCACCCGATAAGGCGGCCAATAAAGTGTGACGGTCCCGATGTTGTGCCCAACAAGCCAGGCGCCGCCCACGGCCAAGGCAAACAGAGACATGAACCACAAAGCTGCGCGCATATGGGTCACCTGCCTGTTGCCAGGGTGTTGACCGCCACCATCGCTGCGTCCAGACGCGGCAAGTCGGTGGTGGACAGCATTTGCTGCAGCTGCTCGACCAATTGCAGCAACTGGGTTGATTTGCTGTGCTCAGGATCGGCAAATCGCTTGACTGATTGCTGCACTGAAGCCAAGTCTTTGCGCGCAGCCGGGTACTGGTGCGACAAAACGCTCAAGCGGGCATTGAGCAATTTGAGCTTGAGGTTTTCCTTGAGGAAGTAGCCTTGTTCCGGCGACATGAGCATGGCCTCGGGCGTGTCCACACGGCGCACACGCACCAACGACTTGAACTCGGTCCACACGCGTGCACCCCACTGCCCCAACCAATCGCTGGGCGAAGCTGGTGAGTCAGAAGAAGCGGCAGGCGCTGACGCGGCCTGGACATTGAGACCCCAGATGGGCAGGCCATCAATCATGGCCACCGCTTCATCCAGACGCAGCAAGAGCCCAGGCAAATCCATACCATTGAAGGCCTGCAAGCGTTGCAGGTCTTTCTCGATGCCTCGGGCCAAGGGAGCCAAACGCGGTTGTGCAGCGCGCTTGATGCGCAGCTCCGCAGTTTTGAGGGCAGACACCAAGGGCTCTGCGCTGCCCGTCATGTCGGCTTGCTGCTGCGCCAGCCGCAGGGAAGACTCGATGTCGAGCACCAGGTTTTCATCTCGCGAGCGGGACATCGATTGCAACAACTCTTCGACCTGGGTGCGCTGCAAGCCCACTTCGGCCACCTTGCCCTCGACCTGCGCCAGCCGGGCAGTGTTGTCTTTGACTGTTTCCTGGGCCTGCTTGGCCCAGGCTTTGGCTTCAACGGATTGCTGCCCTGCATCGGCACTTTGGCGTGCCAACTGCTCCTGAATGCGGCTGAGTTTTTGCCACAGCAAGGCCGAACCAACCACGCCTGCCAGGGCCACCAGCCACAGCAGGCCAAAGGCTAAGTTGCGCCCGACGGACGACTGTTTTACGGGGGGCTTGGACGCTGCAGCGTCGGCCACGGTTTCGTTGTCTGCTGCACTCATGTCAGGCATTCTATCGACTCCCCCCATCGCTCAAGTTCAGCGGGCATCAACTGCACCCGTCCCCACCCCAGTTCGCGCACTTGCTGCGCAATGCGTGGATGGGTCACCAAGGCACGGCCTTGCAGCCAAGGCCAATCCGGGCAAGCCTTGGCCCATACCCGCGCCGCTTGCGAACTGCTGAACAGCCACCAACTGCCTTGCTCCAACCACTGCCGGGCTTGCGCCCATTGCGCAGGCGTGTGCTTCGGTGCCTGGCGCACATAGGCCGCACAAGCATGCACCTGCACACCCGCAGCCACCAATTGCTGTGCCAGCCAGTCGCGGCCCTGCATTTGCGCTTGCTCATCGGCGCCGCGCACGATCAAGACCTGCTGGCCAGCGTGCACCTGCGCCTGAGCCACGGCCCACAGCGCTTCAGAATCCCAATGCGCGCAGTCTGCGGGGGGCGACACAATCTGCGCCATGGGCCAACCGGCCTGCACCAAAGCTGCCACTGTGCCTGGCCC
>CAZPTM010000160.1:0-3983 GCA_964589665.1 uncultured Limnohabitans sp.
TGTCCCGCGCCAGTGACGAACCCACTGCCATGCTTGAGGCGCGTCAACGTGACAGCCTGGCCAGCGAGGGCTTGGTCGCGGCCCTTGAAAGCCTGGACGAACGCAGCCGCCGCATCGTGCAAGAGCGCTGGCTCAGCGTCAACGACGATGGCTCGGGTGGTATGACCCTGCACGAACTGGCAGACGAGTACGGCGTCAGTGCCGAGCGCATTCGCCAGATCGAAGTGGCTGCGATGAAGAAGATGAAAAAGGCCTTGGCCGAATACGCCTGAGCCCACTCAAGCAACGGACCAAGCCCGCTCGTACAGCGGGCTTTTTTTTGCACGACTTTATTTACCCTGCAGCAACAGACGCACATCGTCCGCCAAGGCTGGCGCACCACTGGCATAGCGGTTGTAGAGGCGCACGCGCCCAGCTGTGTCGTACATGTAGCTGCCAGCAGAGTGGTCCATGGTGTAGCTGGTGGGCGTTTGCCCTGGAACCATCTTGTAGTAAATCTTGAAGGCTTTGGTCACCTCGGGCAGTTGCTCGGGTGTGGGGCGTAGCGCTACAAAGCTGCGATCGAAGTTGGTCATGTAAGCGGCCAGCAGTTCGGCCGTGTCACGCTCGGGATCCACGGTCACGAAAATGCCCTGGAGCTTGTCACCGTCTGCGCCCAGCAAGCGCTTGGTTTCGGCCAGCTCCTGCAAGGACGTAGGGCATACATCCGGGCACTGGGTGTAGCCAAAAAACACTATTACGACCTTGCCTGCAAAGTCCTTGATCGTGCGGACCTTGCCATGCGCATCGGTCAAGGCAAAGTCTTTGGCATAGTCCGCACCGGTAATGTCCACACCGCGAAACGCAGGGGCATCACTGCTACAAGCTGTCAGCAGGCCGCCTGTCAGAGCCAAGGTGGCCGTGCCTGCCAGAGTCTTGAGCCAAAGTCGTTTATGCATGGTGCGCTCTCAAAACAAATAATGGTCCACCAGCAAGGCCGCAAACAGCACACTCAGGTGAATCAGGGAAAAGCGGAAGGTCTTGCGTGCCAGCGCGTCTGAATAGTTGCGCCACAGGGCCCAGCCATAGCCCATGAAGCCCAAGCTGAGCGCCACTGCAAAAAACAGGTACAGCCAAGAGCTCATGCCATAGACAAAGGGCATCAAGCAGGCCGCAAGCAAGACCACGGTGTACAGCAAAATCTGCAGGCGGGTGAACTCATTGCCGTGCGTCACAGGCAGCATGGGCAGGCCGGACTTGCGATAGTCCTCCACACGGTACAGAGCCAGTGCCCAGAAGTGCGGCGGCGTCCACAGAAAGATGATGAGAAACAGGATCAGCGCTTCGGGACCCACATCGCCCGTCATGGTGGACCAGCCCAGCACCGGAGGCATGGCACCACTGGCGCCGCCAATGACAATGTTCTGTGGTGTCAAAGGTTTGAGGATGACGGTGTAGATGATGGCGTAGCCCACAAAAGTGGCAAAGGTCAGCCACATGGTGATGGGGTTGACCAGCACATACAAAATGGCCGAGCCAATGATGCACAGCACCGCAGAAAACACCAGCGCCTGGCGGTCGCTGAGCACACCACGCGCCGTGGGACGCCAAGCTGTGCGCTTCATTTTGGCGTCAATGCTTTTTTCGACCAGGCAGTTAAAAGCCGCAGCAGCCCCGGCCACCAGCCAGATCCCCACACAGCCCCAGAACCCCAGCATCAGCTGGGAGCCATCGGGCAAACCAGGTACAGCCAGCACCATCCCGATCAGGGCACAAAAGACAATGAGCTGGACCACGCGAGGCTTGGTCAGGGCGTAGTACTGTTGCCAGAGGCTGCCCATGGGAAATGCAGTTGCGGAGGTCATTCGACGGACTTTGCAGAAGCCGCAGGCGTGATGCCCGCAGCAGGAGATGAAGAAGCAGCCTGTGGGCGGGTGCGTGCCCACATCCAGACCAGCGTGAGTAAAAGCGCCGAGGCGCCACCGGTGTGCAACAGTGCTGCCAACAAGGGCCAATCGAGCACCACGTTAGACATGCCGGTGAGCAGTTGCAACAACGTCAGGCCCAGCAACAGGCGCGCCGCCTTGTTCAAAGGCTGCACGCGCAGCAATTGCCATCCCAGCAGCAACAAGGCGGCGAGAACCAGCCAGGCCATGGTACGGTGAACCACATGGATGCTCACCAGCGCAGAAAACGCCAGGAGCTCACCAGAAGCGGTATGACCCAGCTCGCGCCAGAGCTCAAAGCCCCGCCAGTCCATCTGAGGCCACCAGCTGCCTTGGCAAAGCGGGAAGTCCTGGCAGGCCATCACCGCGTAGTTGGTGCTGACCCAGCCGCCCAACGCTATTTGCACCAACAGCAAGGCTGCAACGACTTTCAAGCCAAAGCGCAGGCGAGAACTCAAGGCAATTTCGCGCCAGCCGCTGTAGCGAATGGCTTGGGCCATCAACAGCACCAGCAGGCCGAGCGCCAATAACAGGTGCAGGGTCACGATGGCTGGGAACAACTTCATGGTCACCGTAAGGGCTCCAAACGCGCCTTGCAGGCACACCCATGCAAGGGTGATTGTTGGCCAGACGGGATGCACCGCCAGCTGACGCTCACGTCGCCAAACGCGCCACGTCCACACGGTGAGCACGATGATCAGCACACCCACACTGGTGGCCAGATAGCGGTGAATCATTTCGATCCAGGCCTTGCTGTGGGTCACAGGTCCCGTGGGCATAGCCTGCTGAGCGGCAGAAATTTCGGAATGTGCCCCCAAAGGGCTGGCCTGACCATAACAGCCGGGCCAGTCGGGACAGCCCAGACCAGAGTCGGTCAGGCGTGTAAATGCACCCACCAAGACCAACTCAAAGGTCAGGGTCAAGATCAGTAAGGTCAGGGCCTTGAGCCGTTGAGGGGAGGACGCATTACGCTGCCTGCGCCAAAACAGGGCCAAAGGCAGCCCCGCGAGCAACAGGCCCAGGCCCATCACTTCCAGCACAGGTTCCAGGTTGTACAGCGGCACTTGCATGGCAACAGCTCGATTGACCGCTCAGCGACCAGCTTCGTCCCAGGATGCCGATGCGCGCAAAAGGCGATCGAGGTCCCGGCGAGCTTTGCTGGCCATGTGTACATCCATACCTGCGGGGAAACGCATCATCCAGTTGCCCATCGGGTCCACCACATACAAGTGGTCTTCCAAGGCCTGTCCAGCTGCCGGCTTGAGCCAACTTGACAATGTCTGCGGGTTCACGCGCAGCACCTGCGCACCTTTCAAGCCCGCTTGCAAGGCGGTAGGCACCGGAGCGTCGTCTGACACCAACCAGACACGGTCGATGCGGTCCTTCTCCTTGCCCTGCGTTTCACGCAACTGGCGCTGGAAGTACAGATTGTTTTCGCAAACCTTGTCGCAAGCCCCTCCTGCAACAGTCACCAGCAACCACTGGCCACGCAAACTTGTCAGGGGTACAGTTTGACCATCGAGCTGCACAGCTTGCTCGGCGGGCACGGTTACCGCTGGCTGGATCAACTCACCGAAGTTGCGGCCCCCTGTCGGTCGCACCACGTAGTAGGTGAAATACGAAGCGATGACTGGGGCAGCACACAACAACAGCACCATCAACATAAAGACACGTCCACGACGAGTACGACGTGCATCCGCATCAGCCACCTGTGCCGGCGCGGGCAAGCTGTGGACAGTCATGCCCAAAGGGGCATCAACCAGCGAATTGTTTTCTGCGGGGTTTGACAATTTGGAACCAGACATAAAGAAACGCGATCAAGGCCGTCAGGCCAAACCACTGAAAAGCATAGCCATAATGTTTTTCAACACCGCTGGCAGGTTGCGGCCATTCGCGCAACAAAGCGTCGTCAGCCGGAGCAGATTGCTGCACGCTGATCTCCAGCAAGGGCAACCCAGTCTCCAGCCGGTATGCGGCCAAGTCCAGATTTTGCCGTATTTGGCCACTGCCACTGCCGTCGAGCTCGAACATCCTTGAGGGCCAAGGGGCCAACACCCC
>CAZPTM010000161.1:0-2132 GCA_964589665.1 uncultured Limnohabitans sp.
CACAGGCTGCACATGGTCTTGCCCTCAGGAATCTTGTCCTTGACGATGGAATAGGTGTCCTGCGTCTCGATGTGGAACTCGATGCCCAATTCTTTCAGGTAAGCCGGCAGGATGTGGTCCGGAAAGCCCGGCTGCTTTTGGTCGAGGTTGACGGCCACCAGCGTGAAGTCCACCGGCGCACGCGCCTTGAGCTTCATCAGGATGTCGAGCATGCCGTAGCTGTCCTTGCCGCCAGACATGCAGACCATCACGCGGTCACCCGCTTCGATCATGTTGTAGTCAAAAATAGCCTGGCCCACCAGGCGGCACAAGCGTTTTTCCAGCTTGTGGGCTTCACGTTCGATTTTTTTCTGGGCGGCTGTATCTTCCGGCTCGACCCACGAGGTGTTGTTGTCAGTCATGTTCACCACTGCCCGGCCTCCATGCGGATGGCCACTTCACAGTCTTCAAAAATTTCCAGTTTCGTGATTTTCACCCGCACGCCCAGCACGCCCGGCAGCTGCATCAGGCGGTGCGCCAGTTTGCCGATCAGGCTCTCCAGCAAATTCACATGTTCGGCCGTGCACTCGTCGATGATGATTTTGCGTACCTTGCGGTAGTCCAGGACATGGTCAATGTCGTCGTCGCAGGGCAGCAAGGGTTGCGTGCCCTGGTTGAGTTCGGCATCGACCTGGATGGGTTGGGGGCTGGTTTTTTCGTGGTCGAGGATGCCCAGGTTGGCGTCAAAACGCAAACCGGTGAGCGACAACACTTGCAGTCCTTGCTTGGGCATGGTGTTCACATCAGGGAAAAATCGCGCTCAAAGCGGCGCAGGTGTTGGCCACCATCGACCAGCAGCGTGGTGCCGGTGATCGATGCATTGTCCAGCGCAAAAGCCACGGTGGCTGCCACGTCGTGCGGCGTGGACGAGCGGCCCAGGGGGCTGAGCTGGTGCAGCTGTTCAAACTTGTCCTGGCTGAGCATGTGGCTGGTCAGCGTCAGACCGGGGGCTACGCCCACCACCCGGACCACCGGGGCCAAGGCCTGGGCCAGCAAGGTGTTGGCGGCTTCCAGCGCAGCTTTGGACAAGGTGTAGCTCAAAAAGTCGGGGTTGGGGTTCCACAGTTTCTGGTCCAGCAAATTGACCACCACCGCTGCGCCAGCTGGCGCCTGGCGTGCGCAGGCGTGCGCATGCAGGGCCTGGGCCAACGCAATGGGCGCGGCTGTGTTGCTGCGCAGGTGCCTTTGCAGTTGCTCGTAACTGAAGCTGCCTACCTCGTCGTGTTCAAACAGCGAGGCGTTGTTCACCACCGCATCCACCCGCCCGAACAAGGCTACCGCCTGATCCATCAGGGCGCGGGTGGCCGATTCGTCATTCAGGTCGGCGCGAAGCACTTTGTGGGCCAGGCCGTTGATGGCATGACAATCGCGCGCGGTTTGCTCAGCCTCGGCAACCGACTGGTGGCAATGCACGGCCACTTGCCAGCCCGCACGGGCCAGATGCAGGGCCATTTCGCGCCCCAAGCGGCGCGCCGCGCCCGTGATCAACACGACGCGTTCGGGCAAGACGGTGGGGCGAGTAGCAGGCATTGGGCGACAATTCGGGGGTGAACACAGAACACCCAAGTTTAACGACCACGCTGAACCAGCGCATCCTGCAGGCTTTGTCGCAGGCTGGCGGCTGGATGCCGTTTGACCAGTTCATGGCGCTGGCCCTGTACGAGCCCGGTTTGGGTTACTACACCAACACCTTGCAAAAGTTTGGCGCCATGCCTGCATCGGGCAGCGATTTTGTGACCGCTCCGCTCATCAGTCCCCTGTTTGGGCAGACCTTGGCCGTCCAGGTGGGCCAGGCCCTGCAAGCTACGGGCACCAGCGAGGTGTTCGAGTTTGGCGCCGGCACCGGTGCGCTGGCCTTGCAGCTGCTCGATGCCTTGGGCGAACAGGTGCAGCACTACACCATCATTGACCTCTCGGGCACCTTGCGCGAGCGGCAGGCCCAAACCCTGGCGGCGCATGCCCACAAGGTGCGCTGGCTGCAGGCCTGGCCTGAGGTGATGGAAGGCGTGGTGGTTGGCAACGAGGTGCTGGACGCCATGCCCGTCAAACTGCTGGCGCGTGTGGACGGTGTCTGGCATGAGCGCGGTGTGGTG
>CAZPTM010000161.1:2232-3979 GCA_964589665.1 uncultured Limnohabitans sp.
GCCGACGACAACCCGCTGGACAAAGTCGGCCTCAAGGACATCACCGCCCACGTCAACTTCACCGGCATCGCCGTGGCCGCGCAAAACGCCGGCATGGACGTGTTGGGTTACACCAGCCAGGCGCGGTTCCTGCTCAACCTGGGTTTGGCGCAGCGCATGGAACAAGCCAGCTTGGCCGAGCGCACCCAGGCCGCACGCCTGCTCAACGAACACGAAATGGGTGAGCTGTTCAAGGTGATCGGCTTGGCCGTCGGCGGTGACTGGCTGGCGCAGGGCTTTGAGGCGGGCGACCGCACCCACCGACTGTGAAGGGACCCAGATGTTTCGCTGGCTGATCGTCACGTTTCTGGCGCTGATCATTTTCAGCGGCTTGCAGCCTTGGCTGCAGAAATTGGGTCTGGGGCGTTTGCCTGGCGACTTTCATTTCCGCCTGTTCGGACGCGAGTGGCAAATTCCGCTGGCCAGCTCGGTGGTGCTGAGCCTGCTGGCGGCGGCGCTGGCCAAGTGGCTGTGAAACACCTGGGCTCTTGAATATCCCGGGGGGTACCCCCATTTGCAGGGCAATGACTTGTTGAAAGTGCCTTCCATGACCGACTCTCTGCACATTGTTTGCCCCCATTGCCACAAAACCAACCGCGTCAAAACCGCGGACATGGGGGCGGGAGCCCATTGCGGCCAATGCCACAAAGCCTTGTTCGAGGCTCACCCCGTGGTGCTGGATGACAGCAACTTTGACGCCCACATTGGCCGCAACCACATCCCTGTTCTGGTGGACTTCTGGGCGCCCTGGTGTGGCCCCTGTCGCATGATGGCCCCGGCCTTTGAGCAAGCCGCTGGCATGCTGGAGCCCAATGTCCGTCTGGCCAAAGTCAACACCGAAGAGGCCCAGCAACTGGCGGCCCGCTTCAACATTCGCAGCATTCCCACGCTGGCCTTGTTTGTGAACGGCCGCGAAGTGGCGCGCCAGGCCGGTGCCTTCCGCTCGGCGCAGGACATTGCAAGCTGGGTGCGTCAGCATCAGTGACGCATCGAAAGATCAGGGCGTGACCAGAACGTCCTGATCATCCTCCTTGTCGTGCACAGTGAATTTGTCGACCAGTGTGGCGCTGGCTTCGTTGAGGCTGACCACTTCCACCGGCGTTCCTTCTCGCTTGAATTTGGCCACCACTTTGTCCAGGGCGCTCACAGCGGTGATGTCCCAAAAGTGTGCGCGGTGCAGGTCGATTCGGACCTTGGCCACTTTTTCCTTGAAGTCAAACGCGTTGATGAATTGGTCGGCCGTGGCAAAAAAGACCTGCCCAAAAACGCTGTAGGTTCGGGTGGTGCCATTGTCATCAGTGTGCGATTGCACGCTGAATATCCGTCCTACCTTGTGCGCAAAGAAAAACCCGGACAACAGCACCCCGGTGAGTACACCACGTGCCAGATCGTGCGTGGCCACCGTCACGGCTACCGTGGCCAGCATCACCACGCTGGAGCTTTTGGGGTGCTCACGCAGGTTTTTGAAGGAAGCCCAGTTGAAGGTGCCAATAGAGACCATGATCATCACGGCCACCAGTGCAGCCATGGGAATTTGTTTGACCCACTCGCCCAGAAAGACCACCAGGATCAGCAACACCACGCCCGCGACCAAGGTGGACAGGCGTCCGCGTCCGCCAGACTTCACATTGATGACCGATTGACCAATCATGGCGCAACCGGCCATGGCGCCCATGAAGCCCGTAGCCATGTTGGCCAGGCCCTGACC
>CAZPTM010000162.1:0-1059 GCA_964589665.1 uncultured Limnohabitans sp.
CTGGGCCAGCCTTCGCCCACGCTCAGCGGCGGTGAGGCGCAGCGCATCAAGCTTGTGACTGAGCTGACCAAGGTGCGCGACGAGGTCGGCAAGCGCGGCCAGAAAGCGCCGCACACGCTTTATGTGCTCGACGAACCCACCGTGGGCCTGCACATGGCCGATGTGGACAAGCTCATCCGTGTGTTGCACCGCCTCGTCAACGCCGGGCACAGCGTGGTCGTGATCGAGCACGATCTGGACGTGATTGCCGAAGCCGACTGGATCATCGACCTGGGTCCCGAGGGTGGCAATGCTGGTGGCCGCATCGTGGCCACGGGCTCACCCGAAGACCTGGTGCGCATCGGCACCCACACGGGCAAAGCGCTCGCGCCGGTACTGGCGCGCACCGACACGCCGACCACCAACGCGAAAGGCTGTGCATGAGCACCTTGCCGTGGACGGCGCAAGCCGGTGCAGTGTGGCTGCAGGGCTTGGTCTTGAGCCTGGGCCTGATCGTGGCGATCGGGGCGCAAAACGCCTTCGTGCTGCGCCAGGGGCTGCGGCGCGAGCATGTCGGCGCGGTGGTGGCTTTTTGCGCACTGGCCGATGCGGTGCTGATCACCGCAGGCGTCATGGGCCTGGGGCAGGCCCTGGGCGACCAGCCGGTGCTCACTCGGGCGCTGGCCGTGGTCGGGGCGGCGTTTCTGGCCTGGTACGGCTGGACAGCCCTGCGCCGCGCACGGCATGCGGGCTCCTTGACCGCAGCGGCCGGTGAACAGCCCATGCGTCTGCAGGCTGCACTCATGCAGGCGGCGGCTTTCACCCTGCTCAACCCGCATGTGTATCTGGACACGGTGTTGTTGGTAGGCAGCATCGGCGCCCAGCAGCCGCCAGCCCTGCGCGGCTGGTTTGCGCTGGGGGCCAGCTTGGCAAGTGTGCTGTGGTTTTCTGCTCTGGGTTTTGGTGCCCGATGGCTGGCACCGTGGTTCGCCAAGCCCCGCGCCTGGCAGGTGCTCGATGTGCTGATCGGCGTGACGATGTGGGCGCTGTCAGCTTTGCTGCTGCGGCATGTGTGGCTGG
>CAZPTM010000162.1:1159-3523 GCA_964589665.1 uncultured Limnohabitans sp.
AGAAAGCCGCGCAGCATGGCGCTGTCTTCGTCGTACACCGCCTGCTCAAGCACAGAAGTTGGTTTGGCGGGCAGCCAGGGCGGGTTGCAAACCACCAGCGCGGCTTTGCCCGCAGGGTAAAGATCGGTCTGCACCAACTCGACTTTGGGCAGCAGGTCCATTCGCTGCAGGTTGTCTCGGGCGCAGGCCAACGCACGCTCTGACAGGTCGGTGGCCACCACACGGGGCACGCCGCGCTGAGCCAGAACGACAGAGAGCACGCCTGTACCCACGCCAATGTCAAAGGCCACCGGGCAGTCTTGCAGCGCAGCAGGCAGCGACGCCTGGGCCACCAAGTCGATGTATTCGCCCCGCACCGGCGAGAACACCCCGTGGTGCGGGTGGATATGCCGGCCTTGTAGCGCATCGATCGGCACGCCTTTTTTGCGCCATTCGTGGGCGCCGATCAGGCCTTGCAGACTGCGCAGTGACAGCACGCGGGCCTGGCCGTCGGCAGGACCCCATGCCTCGGTGCAGGCCTGCAGCACATCGGGTGCGCGCTTGAGAGAGATGCCATAGTTGCCTTCGACTTCAATCAGCAACTGGCCCAGCACGCGCACGCGCAGGGCCTGGGATTTGCGGTGTTGTTCAAAGCTTTCGGCGGCGGTGGACGGCGCTGGTTTTTTCTTTCGTTGTCCGGCTGTATCCATGCGTGCCGACATGGCCTGCAGCAATTGTCGTGCGTGCTGAAAGTCGCCTCGCCACAGCAGACCCGTTCCTGCGCTGGCCAGGCGGTAAGCGGTGTCAGCGTCCATTTCCTTGGTTACCTGGATGCGGCTGGGTTGGCGGGCGCCATTGTCCGCTTGCCACAAGGCTGTGCGCGTACCGCCTTCTTCTTGCCAGGTAAGTGTGTTGCTGGAGGTCATGAGCGTGCTTTTAGCAGGTGATTGGTCAATTCGGCAAATCCATTTCCGCGCTCGCCTTGCGTGATGTAGCGCGGCGGGTGTTGCAGTTGCTCGGCAAAGCGGCGAATGTTGGCGACGCCCACGCTGTGGTCAAAGTGTTTGAACATGACCTGGTCGTTGGTCGAGTCACCCACATACACCCAGCGCTCGATTTCAGTGTCGAGGTCGCGCCCGAACACCTCGCGCACGATCCAGCGTGCACCGCTGAGTTTGTCGTGTTCGCCATACCAGCCGTTGATGTGGATGCTGCTGACGGTGGCTGTCATGCCCGCGGCCTGCATGGCTTGCACCACCGCTTCCATGGCGGCAGGCGACAGGTGGGTGAATTCGCTGTGGTCGATGGCGATATCGGTTTCACGCCCCTCGCTGTCTCGCGAGCGCATGGCGCCAGGAATGGTTTGCTCGATCGTTGCCAGCACCTGCTGCATGCGTTTCAAGTGGGTTGCACGCGTGGCAGCCTCTTGCTGGTAGAGCTTGCGCAAGGGCTGGCCGTCTTTGTGTACCAGAGCTACCGCGCCGTTTTCAGCGACGATGGCATCTACTGGCCAGCTTTGGGCAAAAGGCTCGCTCCAGCCCACGGGCCGACCGGTGATGGCAACCACATGCAGCCCAGCCGCCTTCAGGTCTGCCAATGCCTGCAAGGCATTGGGCGTGATGGCGCCCTCGGTGGTGAGTGTGTCGTCGATGTCGGTCAGGACACCGATCAGGCCACGCGCTGGCCATTCCACCAGGGGGCGCATGGCCGTCAGTTCGCCGAGCCCAGTGCCAGACCCGCATGCTCGCGCAGCGGGTGGAAGTGGATTTTGGGGAAGCGTTCTTGCGCCAGGCGCACGTCGTACGGGCTGGTGCACAAATACGCCAGCGTGCCTGCTGCGTCCAAGGCCAGGCGCTGCGGGTAGGTAGTGGTGAATTCGCGCAGGTCTTGCGCGTTGTCGGCTGTGATCCAGCGGGCGCTGGTGTATTGGCAGCCTTCCAGGCGTACGTCGCAGTCGTATTCGGTTTTGAGGCGGTGCTGCACCACTTCAAACTGCAGCTGACCCACGGCGCCCAACAGCATGGGGCCGCCGACTTCGGGCTTGAAGACCTGGATGGCGCCTTCTTCACCGAGCTGGTCCAGGCCCTGCTGCAGCTGTTTGGTGCGCAGCGGGTTTTTCAGGATCACGGTCATGAAGAGTTCGGGCGCGAAGAAGGGCAGGCCAGTGAACTGCAGGTTGGCGCCGTCGGTGATGGTGTCGCCCAGCTGCACGCCGCCATGGGTGGTGAAGCCGATGATGTCGCCCGCATAGGCTTCGTCCACCGCCTCGCGACGCTGGCTCAAAAAGGTCACCACGCTGGTGGGGCGCAGTTCCTTGCCGGTGCGCTGCACCTTGAGCTTCATGCCCGGGGTGTACTTGCCCGAAGCCATGCGCACAAAGGCGAT
>CAZPTM010000162.1:3533-3971 GCA_964589665.1 uncultured Limnohabitans sp.
CACGCCCGAAAACGCGTCATCTTCAGGCTGGATGTCCTTTTCGACCGGCTGCTTGTTGACCAGCAGCGAGCTTTTGCGCGGACGCGGCGAGGGCGCCAGATCCACCAGCGCATCCAGCACTTCCATCACGCCGAAGTTGTTGACGCCGGAGCCAAAGAACACCGGCGTCTGCTTGCCGGCGAGGAAGGCCTCGTGGTCAAACGCGGGCGAGGCGCCGGTGGCCAGCTCCATGCTGTCCATGGCCGTTGTCCATTCGGTGCCAAAGCGCTCGGCCAGCTTGGCTTGCTCGGTCAGGGGAATGGCTTCGAAGTCCTGCGGGCGGCGTTCGCTGCCCGACTCGAACACCGTCATGGCCTGGGTGCGCAGGTTGACGATGCCGCCGAACGATTTGCCCTGGCCCACAGGCCAGGTCATGGGCACGCAGGGCATGCCCAGCTC
>CAZPTM010000163.1:0-3969 GCA_964589665.1 uncultured Limnohabitans sp.
CACCACGGTAGTCCGCCTCGCTCAGCTTGAAGCGCTGGATCATGGTGCCCATGGCCCCGTCCAGAATGACGATGCGTTGGCTCAGGGTTTGGGGCAGCGCGGCAGCGCGTGTGTAGGTGAGGGCTTTCATAGCCCTGTATTGTAGAAAAACAATGGCCACGGCTTGCTCACGCGCGTGTACCCCACTATTCCCATTGGACAACGGGACCCAACTTGCGCTGTGCCAGAAAGACCGCCTCGCGCAAACTCAGCGCTGCGCCACCTTCTGTCCAGACGCCTTGCTGGTCAGACGACTGGTAGTACACATAAAAGCAGGGGGCACTTGTGTCCTGAGCAAGCTCTGGCGGGTCATCAGGATCGTGTGTGCCGTGTAGAAGATTGTGCTGGACGATGTACACCGGGCAGGTGGTAACACCGCCACGAAACCACCGACCACTTTTAACAATCGTCAGACCTTCAAGGTTTTGCATGGCGATCACTCCGACTTGTGTACACCCGACGGCAACAAGGAGTCGCTCATCATTTTTGAGACTACGTTCTGCAACAAGGCCGCAGAACTTTCACGATGATGGTGGGCGCGCGACGCCCATACCCATTGGCGGCAGAGCTTGACGCCTTTCAGATTCAGGTAACACAGGTCTTGCGCATCAGACATGCGCGGCAGGATGCTGATTCCCAGGCCAGCAACCACCATGTGGGCAATCGCATCCAGGGAGGCTCCCTTGACCTTTTGGACCATGCACGTTGGTCCGCTCAACCAACGCGCCAATTCCGGACAAGACTGGCTCAGAGGCTCCAGGTGGTTGTCTCCATGACCCGGCAACAACAGCGTTTCGTGCTCGAGCGCCTTCAGCTCCAGCCTCTTTGACTTTGCAAGGGGGTGTCCCGTCGCAAGCGCCACAAACAGGGGCTCCTGCAACAAGGGCGCTGTTTTGAGGCCCGCAACATCAATAGGGCCGTCAAGGATGACCGCATCGAGGGCGCCCTCTTTCAAGAGCTCCGTCAATTTTGCGCGGGCGTCCAGGTGCCAAAACACTGGCGTTTGAGGGGCCGAAGTGCGAAATTGCTGAGTCAGGACCGCCTGGCAACGTGGTGAGAGATGATGGACTCCGCCCAGACGAAAAACACCTTTGTCCGGAGCGTGGCTTTGCCGCGCCATCTCCTCCATAGCCTGCATTTCCTGCAAAACAACCATGGCATGACTGACGATGGACAGCCCGATCGGGGTTGGCCGAATGTCCTGAGGCGTGCGCTCGAAAAGCTGGACGCCCAGCTCGGCTTCCAGGTTCTTGACGGCAATGGAAAGCGTGGGCTGGCTCACGCCACAAGCCTGGGCCGCGTGACCAAAGTGCTTTTCCCTGGCCAATGAGACAAGGTATTTGAGCGAGACGAGGTTCATTGGAGCGTTCCTCGATGTGATGAAAGTCCCCCCCGGACATTTGGTGGCCGGAGGGACTGATCCTCAAACCGGTGTCACACGGTCGGCGTTCATGACCTTGTTCCAGGCGGCCACAAAGTCCTGCACGAACTTGCCGGCGTTGTCGTCCTGGGCGTACACCTCGCTGATGGCGCGCAGCTGCGAGTTCGAGCCGAACACCAGGTCCACCCGGGTGCCGGTCCACTTCACGGCGCCGGTCTTGCGGTCGCGGCCTTCAAAGGTCTCCTCGCTGGCATCGGTCGGGGCCCAGGCCACACCCATGTCAGTCAGCTGAACAAAGAAGTCGTTGGTCAACTGACCCACGCGGCTGGTGAACACACCGTGCTTGGCGCCACCCGTGTTGGCGCCCAACACCCGCAGGCCACCCACCAGCACCGTCATCTCGGGTGCTGACAAGCCCAGCAGCTGCGCCTTGTCCACCAGCAGCTCTTCTGCGCGCATGCGGTAGGCCTTCTTCTGGTAGTTGCGGAAGCCATCGGCCACCGGCTCCAGCACCGCAAACGATTCGGCGTCGGTCTGCTCGGCGCTGGCGTCGGTGCGGCCCGGGGTGAAGGGCACGGTCACGTTAAAGCCTGCGGCCTTGGCGGCGGACTCCACGGCGGCGCAGCCACCCAAAACAATCAGGTCGGCCAGGGACACCTTTTTGCCGCCAGCGGCACCCGCATTGAAGCCGCGCTGCACTTCTTCGAGCACCGCCAGCACCTTGGCCAGTTGGGCCGGCTGGTTGGCTTCCCAGTCTTTCTGCGGGGCCAGGCGCACACGGGCACCGTTGGCGCCACCGCGCTTGTCCGAGCCACGGAAGGTGCTGGCCGATGCCCAAGCCGCGCCCACCAGTTCGCTCACCGACAGGCCGCTGGCCAGGATGCGGGTCTTGAGCTCGGCCGCGTCGGCGGCGTCGATCAGCGGGTGGTTCACCGCCGGCACCGGGTCTTGCCAAATCAGGTCTTCGGCCGGCACTTCTGGGCCCAGGTAGTTGGCCTTGGGGCCCATGTCGCGGTGGGTCAGCTTGAACCAGGCGCGAGCATAAGCGTCGGCGAACTCGTCCGGGTTGTTCAGGAAGTGGCGCGAGATTTTTTCGTAAGCCGGGTCAAAACGCAGCGACAAGTCGGCCGTGGTCATGAAGGGCGGGTGCTTCTTGTTCGGGTCGTGCACGTCCACCACCATATCCTCGGGGTCGACGTTCTTGGCGCGCCACTGAATGGCCCCTGCGGCCGTGGTCATTTGTTCCCACTCGTACTTGAACAGCACCTTCAGGTAGCCCATGTCCCACTGGGTGGGGTTGGGTTTCCACGCGCCTTCAAAGCCGCTGGTGGTGGTGTCGCCGCCTTTGCCGCTGCCGTGTTTGTTGATCCAGCCAAAGCCCATTTCGTGCATGGGCGCGCCTTCGGGCTCGGGGCCGACCAAGGCCGCGTCGCCCGCGCCGTGCATCTTGCCAAAGGTGTGGCCGCCGGCCACCAGGGCCACGGTTTCGTAGTCGTTCATGGCCATGCGAGCAAAGGTCTCGCGCACGTCCTTGCCCGAAGCCACCGGGTCGGGGTTGCCGTCCGGGCCTTGCGGGTTCACATAAATCAGGCCCATCTGCACAGCGGCCAGCGGGTTTTCCAACTCGCGGTTACCGCTGTAGCGGCTGTTGGCCTTGTCGCTGGTGGCCAGCCACTCTTTTTCAGCGCCCCAGTACACGTCCTCTTCCGGGGCCCAAATGTCGGCGCGGCCGCCACCAAAACCAAAGGTCTTGAAGCCCATGGTCTCCATGGCCACGTTGCCGCACAACACAAACAGGTCGGCCCACGAAATCTTGTTGCCGTATTTCTTTTTGATCGGCCACAGCAGGCGACGGCCTTTGTCGAGGTTGCCGTTGTCGGGCCAGCTGTTGATGGGCGCAAAACGCTGGTTGCCGGTGTTGGCGCCGCCACGGCCGTCGGCCGTGCGGTAGGTGCCAGCCGCGTGCCAGGCCAGGCGAATGAACAGGCCACCGTAGTGGCCGTAGTCGGCGGGCCACCAGTCTTGGCTTTGTGTCATCAGCGCGGCCAAGTCTTTTTTCAGGGCCGCGTAATCGAGCTTCTTGAATTCTTTTTTGTAGTCAAAGTCCGCGCCCATGGGGTTGGACACCGGCTGGTGCTGGTGCAGGATGGCCAGGTTCAGCTGGTTCGGCCACCAGTCGGCGTTCGACTGTTTGCCGTGCGTGCTGCGGGCGCCAGCTGTAGCGTGAAACGGGCATTGCGATGTGGAAGGTGCAGTCATGATCTTCTCCTGATGACAAGTGGGTTTGCTAAAAAACCAGCGCCAGGGCAGCAAGGGCTTCCAGCCACAAGCACTGTGCGGAAACGTCTTCGGGAATGCTCATGTTGTTCTCCTGAAGTACGAGGAGAACTCAGTCTAAGAACTGCTATTGGATTTGACTATTCAATTAATCCAATGCTGGCGATTGGATTTTTCAAACTGACCGGGAAAGCCCGCTTGCTCAGCCTCGCGCACACCAGCGCGCAAACCCAGCCGCCCGCAACTCACACGCCGGGCAGGTGCCGCAACCG
>CAZPTM010000164.1:0-3961 GCA_964589665.1 uncultured Limnohabitans sp.
CGGCCCAGCACGGCGCCCAAAATGCCGGTGCACACTGCAAAAATGGCTGTGAGCGTAGGCGAGGCCTGAACCCGTTCGGCAATGCCCATCGCAATCGGTGCAGTGACGGATTTGGCCACCAGCCCACGCACCAGTGAAGCGTCCACGCCTAAGGCACGCGCCACACCCACAGCAGTGAGGATGGAGGTGACACCACCCGCCATCAGCGCCAGCATCAACACACCCATGCGGCGCTTGAGCGAAGCAAACCCCTTGTAAATCGGAATCGCTAGCGCCACTGTGGCCGTGCCCAGCAGGAAGTGCACAAATTGCGCGCCCTCAAAGTATTTGGCATAAGGCATGTCCAGCAGCTGGATGCACACGGTCACCATCACCACGGCAATCAAGACCGGGTTGGCCAAGGGGTTGCGCTGGCTGCGCTCATACACCGTCAAGCCCAGCCAGTAAGCGCTGAGGGTGAGCACCAGGGCCAGCAGCGGGCTGCCCGAGAGGTAAACCCAAATTTCTGAAATCGGCGGCAAGGACTGGGTCATGGCTTACTCCTTGGGACTCAAGGCTTTGAGCAAACCGGCTGTCACCGCCACCGTTGCCACCACGCTGATGACCAAGGCCGCGCTGATGGCCCAGGCATTGGCCTGCAACAGCGGCAGGTACAGCACCACGCCCACCGAGGCCGGGATGAACAGCAAACCCAGGTGCTGCAAGATGGTGCTGCCCACCGTGTCAATATGAACCGGCACGCGACCGCGAGCAGCCAAAAAGACCAGCAGTGCCACCAGGCCCAGCACCGGCCCGGGAATGAAAGGCAGGGCAAAGCGCGAGAGCAATTCGCCCAGCGCCTGGAAAATGAAAAGTTGAACGAGACCTTGAATCATGGTCCCAGTGTAGGCACAGCCGCTGTGCCTGGCCAGTGCAAGCAGTTTTGACGCAGGGTGGTGCAATCCCTGCGCGACGACTGTCAGCGCGCCGCCAGCGCCAGTTGCAAGGCCATCTGGTTGTGGCGCTCGATCAAGGGGCCCAGGTCGACCGTGGTGAGCTGACCTTCGCGCACCACCACACGGCCGTTGACGACGGTGTAGTCCGCATTCTGGCTGGCGCACAACATGAGTGCGCCCACCGGGTCGTGGATGGCGCCTCCCGCCATCGCCAGGGTGTCGGTACGGAACAGGGCCAGGTCGGCGCAATAGCCTTCGCGAACCTGGCCAATGTCGTGTGCGCGGCCGAGCACCTGCGCGCCGCCACGGGTGGCCACCCGCAGGCTGTCACGGGGTGTCATTTCGGCGGGGCCGTGGTCGCAGCCAAAGTCGTCCAGGGCGCGGCCCACGCGGGCCAGCAGCATGGCCTGGCGCGCCTCATTGAGCATGTGCGCCGCATCGTTGCTGGCGCTGCCGTCCACACCCAGGCCAATGGGCACACCGGCATCGAGCATTTTGCGCAGTGGCAAGATGCCGCTGGACAAGCGCATATTGCTGCACGGGCAGTGGGCAATGCCGGTGCGGGTTTTGGCAAACAGGTACGTGCCCTCGTCATCGAGCTTGACGCAGTGGGCGTGCCACACATCGTCGCCCACCCAGCCCAAGTCTTGCGCATACTGCGCAGGCGTGCAATTGAACTTTTCGCGGGTGTAGGCAATGTCGTGGTCGTTTTCGGCCAGGTGCGTGTGCAAACGAACTTTGTAGGCGCGCGCCAGCTTGGCCGACTCGCGCATCAAATCCTGGCTCACGCTAAAGGGTGAACATGGCGACAGCGCCACCTGTAGCATCGCGCCATGGCTGGCGTCGTGGTAGGTCTCGACCAAACGGCGCGATTCCTGCAGGATGAAGTCTTCTTTTTCCACCACGCGGTCAGGTGGCAACCCGCCCTGGCTTTCGCCCACACTCATGCTGCCACGGGTGGCCGTAAAACGCATGCCAATCTTGTGGGCCGCTTCAATGCTGTCGTCCAGACGGATGCCGTTCGGGTAAATGTAGAGGTGGTCGCTGCTGGTGGTACAGCCGCTGAGCAGCAACTCGGCCATGGCGATCTGGTTGGACACCAACACCATCTCGGGCGTCAGCCCGGCCCAGATGGGGTAGAGCCCTTGCAGCCACGAAAACAGCTCGGCGTTTTGCACACCCGGGATGGCTCGCGTCAGGCACTGCACCATGTGGTGGTGCGTGTTGACCATGCCTGGAATCACGACGTGCTTGCGCGCATCAATCACCTCGTCCACAGCGCCGGGGGCCAGCCATACGTCCAGCGGCTCGTCCGCTTTGAAGATGCGCTCGATCAGCCCATCTCGTATCAGGATGGAGGCGTCTTGCAGTTCGGTCTGGGCATCGTCCTGGGTGGCAATGCAGCGGGCGCGGTGGATCAACAAAGTGCTCATGGGCGCCATGGTACGCCAGCGCCGTGGCTGACGCCGGGTTGATGTGCATCAAAACTGCAGTGGCAAGCGCGTGGCACAGTCAACCGCATGGCACGACTCGCATCCCGACTCCCCGACAGCGTGGTCACCCTGCCCGCAGGCACGGTGCTGGTTCACCGTGGCCAGCGCGCTGATGGAGTCTGGCACCTGCACGCTGGGCGCGTACGGTTGGGCCTGATGGATGACAGCAGCATGGTTCACCAGCTGGGAAAGCAGCAGGGGCCGGTCTGGCTGGAGGCTGCCTCGGCGGTGCTCGATGAGCCGCATCTGGTCGATGTGGTGGCCGACACCGACGTGCAGGTCGAAAAAATTTCGCAAACCGATTTTCAAGCTCAATGCAAAGCTTGGCCCGATGCGTCGCGTGAGTTCATGCGCGACTTGGCGCGCTCACAGCGTCAACAGGTGGAGCTGGCCATCAGCCGTCTGGCCAAGGATGCCGATGCACGTTGCGCTGAGTGGTTGCTGCAGCATGCCGAGCCCTCGGGGCAAGGCCTGGGGGTGGTGCTGCGCGAGCGCAAACGTCTGATTGCCGCCCAGCTGGGCATGGCGCCTGAGACCTTCTCGCGGGTGTTGCGCCATTTGCGTGAGCGCAACCTGATCTCGGGCGCGGGTCGTGTGCTGGGTTTGCCCGACCCCCAGGCGCTGCGGGAACTGGCCGGTCATTAAAGCCGCATTCAGCTGTTCAGCAGCTCGCCGCCTTCTTCGTACCACCAGTTCAGCGCCGCTTCGTAGCCTTCCCATACACAACCGTGGCACCCACGGCCGCAGCACGAGGTAGGCTCCTCCGGCGGGGCGCGAAAGTCGTGCCCGGCATCTTTCACCTGTTGGGCAAAGCGAACAATGGCTGAGCGCACGGCCTGGCGCTGGCTGGCTGCGGGGTCATGAATGGTGTCTGTGGCTGTGGACTCGTTCATGACCGTATTGTCGGGCATGGCAGGGTTGATCCGGACGCCACACTTGGTCAAAAAGGGCATCCGAGCTCATTAGAATCTGGCAGTGAACTTGCTAGTCAGTTGTTGGGCCATCCGTGTAGGCCCTGCCAAGGAGTCCGATGTCTGCCAACCCCACGCCGCGCTTGTCGCTGGCCCATGTGACCAAACGCTACCCCGGCGTGGTGGCCAACAGCGATGTGTCGCTCACCGTCCTGCCCGGCCAGGCGCATGCCGTGCTGGGCGAAAACGGCGCGGGCAAATCCACGCTGATGAAAATCATTTATGGCTCCGTCAAACCTGACGAGGGGCAGGTGTTTTTCAACGGTCAGCCCGTGCAGATTCGCAACCCGCAGCAGGCACGCAAGCTGGGCATCAGCATGGTGTTTCAGCACTTCAGCCTGTTTGACACCCTCACCGTGGCAGAAAACGTGTGGCTTGGACTTGATAAATCCATGTCGCTGGCTGAGGTGTCCCACCGCATCGAAGCCAAGGCCAGCGAGTACGGCTTGGACATTGAAGCCCAGCGGCCCGTACATACCTTGAGTGTGGGTGAGATGCAGCGCGTCGAAATCATTCGCGCCTTGCTCACCGACCCTCAGCTGCTCATCCTTGACGAACCCAC
>CAZPTM010000165.1:0-1959 GCA_964589665.1 uncultured Limnohabitans sp.
CCACCACGCCTTTGCCAGCGGCCAAGCCATCGGCCTTGACCACAATGGGTGCGCCTTTGAGATCCACATAGGCGTGCGCCGCCACCGGGTCGGTAAAGGTTTCAAACTCGGCGGTGGGAATGGCGTGGCGCGCCATGAACGCTTTGGAAAACGCCTTGGAGCTCTCCAGCTGAGCGGCGGCTTTGGTCGGGCCAAAAATGCGCATGCCGTGGGCACGGAACTCGTCCACCACACCTGCGGCCAAAGGTGCCTCGGGGCCGACTACCGTCAGGCCCACCTGGTTAGCCTGCGCCCATTCGCGCAGGGCCACCACATCGCTGATGGGCACATTGATCAGGGTTTTGTCACGTGCCGTGCCGCCGTTGCCCGGTGCCACGTACACCTGTTGAACCTTGGGCGATTGCGCCAGTTTCCAGGCCAATGCATGTTCGCGGCCACCGCCGCCTACAACCAATACTTTCATTTACCAGCGTTCCTTATGCGTCAATTTCGGCGTTGTGGAACACGTTTTGCACGTCGTCCAGGTCTTCCAGTGCGTCCAGCAGCTTTTGCATCTTGGCGGCATCGTCGCCCGTCACTTCAACGGTGTTCTCCGGGCGCATGGTCACTTCGGCCACCTCGGCCACCAGACCTGCGGCCTCCAGCGCGTTCTTCACCGCCTCGAAATCACCGGGCGCAGTCAGCACCTCGATGGCGCCCTCCTCGTCGGCAATCACATCTTCGGCACCCGCGTCCAGGGCCACTTCCATGACTTTGTCTTCGCTGGTGCCGGGGGCAAAAATCAGCTGTCCGCAATTTTTGAACTGGAAGGCCACCGAACCCTCGGTGCCCATATTGCCACCGTGCTTGGAAAACGCGTGGCGTACTTCGGCCACGGTACGCACGCGGTTGTCGGTCATGGTGTCCACAATGATGGCCGCGCCACCAATGCCATAGCCTTCGTAGCGGATTTCTTCGTAGCTCACGCCTTCCAGGTTGCCCGTGGCTTTGTCGATGTTGCGCTTGATGTTGTCTGCCGGCATGTTGGCCGCCTTGGCCTTGTCCACCGCCAGACGCAAGCGGGGGTTGGCCGTCAGATCACCACCGCCGGTGCGGGCTGCCACCATGATCTCGCGAATGATGCGGGTCCACACGCGGCCCCGTTTTTCGTCCTGGCGCCCTTTACGGTGCTGAATATTTGCCCATTTGCTGTGGCCAGCCATACAGAAATCCTTGTACCTTGGTTTAATCTACTATCCGGCGATTTTACTTTCCCCAAGAACAAAACCCACTCAGGAGGACCCATGGCTGAACCGATGCTGATCGCGCGCAAAGCGCAAACCGAATGCGTACTTTTACCTGCGCTGGCCAACCGGCACGGCTTGATCACCGGCGCCACCGGCACCGGCAAAACCGTCACGCTGCAAACCCTGGCCGAACAGTTTTCCAAGCAAGGCGTGCCCGTTTTCATGGCCGACGTCAAAGGCGATCTGACCGGCATCAGCCAACGGGGCAACATCGGCGGCAAATTGGCCCAAGTGCTGACCGAACGCGGGCTGGACATTCCTGAGCCCAGCGCCTGCCCCGTGCAGCTATGGGACGTGTTTGGCGAGCAAGGCCACCCGGTGCGCGCAACTGTGAGCGACATGGGCCCCCTGCTGCTCTCGCGCATGCTCGGCCTCAATGACACCCAGGGTGGCGTGCTCAACCTGGTGTTCAAGATTGCCGACGACAACGGCATGCTGCTGCTTGACCTCAAAGACCTGCGCTCCATGCTGCAGCACGTGGGCGACAACGCCAAACAATTCACCACCGAGTACGGCAACATCAGCGCCGCCAGCGTGGGCGCCATCCAGCGCGGCCTGCTGCAAATCGAAACCCAAGGAGGCGACCGCTTCTTTGGCGAACCCATGCTCGACATCCAAGACATGATGCAAACCGTGGACGGCCAAGGCGTGGTCAACATCCTGGCCGCCGACA
>CAZPTM010000165.1:2059-3926 GCA_964589665.1 uncultured Limnohabitans sp.
GACATGATGCAAACCGTGGACGGCCAAGGCGTGGTCAACATCCTGGCCGCCGACAAGCTGCTGCAGTCGCCCCGCCTGTATGGCACCTTCTTGCTGTGGATGCTGTCCGAACTGTTCGAACTGCTGCCCGAAATTGGCGACCCCGAAAAACCCAAGCTGGTGTTCTTCTTTGACGAGGCCCACCTGCTGTTCAAGGACGCCCCCGCCGTGCTGGTTGAACGCATCGAGCTGGTGGTGCGCCTGGTGCGCTCCAAAGGCGTGGGCGTGTATTTCGTCACCCAAAACCCCTTGGACATTCCAGACACCGTGCTGGGACAGCTGGGCAACCGTGTTCAACACGCCCTGCGCGCCTACACACCGCGCGACCAGAAAGCCGTGCAGTCCACCGCGCAAACCATGCGCCCCAAAGCGGGTCTGGACATTGGCGCAGCCATCACCGAGCTGGCCGTGGGCGAAGCCCTGATCAGCCTGCTCGACGCCAAAGGCCGGCCCAGTGAAACCGAGCGCGTGTTTGTGGTGCCACCGGGCAGCCAGATTGGGCCCATCACACCCGAACAGCGCAGCGCCTTGATTCAAGGTTCGTTGGTCGCAGGCGTCTACGAACAAACTGTGGACCGCGAATCCGCTTACGAGCGGCTTAAGGAAAAGGCACAAGCCACCGCCACAGCAGCCGAGGCGGCCTCCTCGCAAGGCGGCCTCATGGGCGGCGTATCGGACCTGCTGTTTGGTTCAACCGGTCCGCGCGGTGGACAGCGTGACGGCATAGCGCAAATGGTGGTCAAAAGCGCCGTGCGCACCGTGGGCTCGTCGATCGGACGCGAAATTGTGCGTGGTGTACTCGGCAGCCTGCTCGGTGGCGGTAGCCGTAAACGCTGAATACGCAAGCGTGCCATGCGTCTGATCCGCTTCAACAAGCCCTACGGCGTGCTCAGTCAGTTCACGCCCGAAGGACGCTGGCAAGGCCTCAAGGACTACATCACCCTGCCCGGCGTGCATGTTGCCGGGCGGCTCGATGCGGACAGCGAAGGCCTGCTGCTGTTGACCGACCATGGCCCCTGGCAAGCCCGCATTGCCGACCCGCAACACAAAATGCCCAAAACCTATTGGGTGCAGGTCGAAGGTGTGCCCACCGAAGCTGCCTTGCACACGCTGCGCCAGGGCGTGCACCTCAACGACGGCCTGACTCGCCACGCCCAAGCGAGGCAAATGGATGAACCCCAAGGTCTATGGCCCCGCACCCCACCCATTCGCTACCGGGCCAGCATACCCACCAGCTGGCTCGAAATCGTGCTGCGCGAAGGCCGCAACCGCCAGGTGCGCCGCATGACCGCAGCCGTAGGCCTGCCTACCCTGCGCCTGATCCGTGCGGCCATTGGCCCGTGGAACCTGGAAGGCTTGCCGCAGGGCCAGTGGCAGGATGCAGACCCCAGTGTGTTGAACCAGCGCCAGAATTAAAAACGCCGGACACCAGGTCCGGCGTGAGTGCGCTCACCGCGAGAAGGATCAACCCGCTGCAGTTTCCTCTTGCGGCTCTGCCGGTTCAGACTTGCTGTGACGACCTTCCTTTTTGGGTAGCGGCTGAATATCGAGTTCAACCTCGCCTTGCGCGTCCAGCCCCACATTCAGGCGGCCGCCTTCGGTCAGGCGGCCAAACAACAGCTCGTCGGCCAGGGCCTTGCGGATGGTGTCCTGAATCAGGCGCTGCATCGGGCGCGCGCCCATGAGCGGATCAAACCCTTTCTTGGCCAGGTGCTTGCGCAGGTCATCCGTAAAGGTGACCTCCACCTTTTTCTCGGACAGCTGTTGCTCGAGCTGCAGCAGGAACTTGTCGACCACGCGCAGGATGATCTGCTCGTCCAGCGGCTTG
>CAZPTM010000166.1:0-3913 GCA_964589665.1 uncultured Limnohabitans sp.
CACGAGCAGTACACCCGCAACATGGTCACCGCCGCGTCCAGTGCGGACGCTGCCGTGGTGCTGGTCGATGCGATCAAGCTCGACTGGTCCAACCCCGAGCTCGAATTGCTGCCGCAGACACGCCGCCACTCGCTGCTGGTCAACCTGCTGCGCGTGCCGTCCATCGTGTTCGCCATCAACAAGCTCGACGCCGTCGAAGACGCCGCGCTGGCCTACAAAAACATTTCCGCAGCACTGTCCAAATTCACCCAGGAAGCGGGTATCCGCGTGACCGCCGTGGTGCCGGTGTCGGCGCTGAAGGGCTGGAACGTGGTGGACAGCCACGAGGGCTGGTGCGGCTACAGCGGCCCCAACCTGCTCGACATTCTGGAAGACCTGCCCGTCACCCCGGCTGAAGACCAGGTGGCGTTCAGCTTCCCCGTGCAGTGGGTGGAAAAGTTTCACGACTCTGGCGTGACCACCCAAGGTCGCCGCGTGTTCTGGGGTCGTGTGGCCACGGGCACGGTGGAACCAGGCCAAACCATCAAGGTCTTCCCAAGCGGCCAGACCGCCGTGGTTTCGCAAGTGCTGAGCGCCACCCGCCAGCCGCAAAACAAGGCTGCGGGCCACAGCGCCGGCATCGTGCTCGACCGCGAGGTGGATGTGTCGCGCGGCGACTGGATTTTGGCCGTTGAAGGCGCCCCCGAAGGCCAGCGCCAACTGACCACCACCGTGGCCTGGATGGACGACGAACCGCTGGTACCCGGTCGCGTGTACTGGGCGCTGCACGGCCACCGCTGGGTCAAGGCCCGGGTAGCGAGCGTGCTGCACCGCCTGAACGTCAACACCCTGGCCGAAGAGGAAGCCTCCGAGCTGCCCCCCAACGCCATCGGCCACGTCACGCTGGCCCTGCAGGAGCCACTGGTCACCCTGCCCTTTGCGCAGTCGCGCATCCTGGGCGCGCTGGTGCTGGTCGACACGGCCAGCCACAAGACCTCAGGTGCGGTACTGGTCAACTGACGCCCCGTCACTGCGAGGAGCGAAGCGACGCGGCTTTCCATAGATGGCCACGCTGCGCTCGCCATGACGGGGCCGAACACATCCCTTAAAATTGCCAACAGTACCTGTCCCTATTTTGTCCATTCATCATGACCCACGTTGTTACCGAAAACTGTATCCGCTGCAAATACACCGACTGTGTGGACGTGTGTCCCGTCGATTGCTTCCGCGAAGGCCCGAACTTTCTGACCATCGACCCCGATGAGTGCATCGACTGCGCCGTGTGCATTCCCGAGTGCCCGGCCAACGCCATCTTTGCCGAAGAAGACCTGCCCAAGGACCAGCAGCACATGACCGCGCTCAATGCCGAGCTGGCCCTGCTGCCCAACTGGAAAAGCATCACCAAACGCAAGGCTCCGCTGCCCGACGCCGACGAGTGGAAAGACAAAACCGGCAAGCTGGCCGAACTGGTCCGTTGACACACCCCATGCCTACCCCGATCGACACCGATTCCCTTGTGATCGGGGCAGGCCCAGTAGGCCTGTTCCAGGCCTTCCAGCTCGGACTACAAGGCATCGCCTGCCACATGGTCGACGCCCTGCCCCATGTCGGCGGCCAATGTGCCGAGCTGTATGCAGACAAGCCCATTTACGACATCCCCGGTATTCCGGTGTGCACCGGCCGCGAACTCGTCGAGCGCCTGCAGCAGCAGATCGCACCCTTCAAGCCCACGTTGCACCTGGGCCAGACTATTGAAACCCTTCAAGCCACCGCCGATGGTCGCTGGTCCGTCACCAGCCAAACCGGTACCACCTGGATCACCAAAACCGTGTTCATTGCTGCTGGCGTGGGCGCCTTTGTGCCGCGCAGTTTGCCCATAGAAGGCTTGCAGCCTTACATAGGCCATCAAGTGTGGTTTGGTTCACAAGAACTCCCCAGCTTTTCAGGCCAGAACCTGTTGGTCACAGGCGATGGTGACAGTGCCCTGCAAACCTGTCTGGACGCCCTGGGCCAAGCCGCCAGCATCACCTTGATGCACCGGCGCGAACACTTCAGCGCCAGTGCTGAGCGCGTGCAGGCCTTCCAGAATGCACAGGCCGCAGGACAGATACGCTTTGTCGCTGGCCAGCCCACAGGAGTGGACACCACGGCCGATCGTTTGACCGCCCTTCGTTTCTTGAACAGTGAGGGCGAGGAACTTGCCTTGCCCTGCGACCAGCTGGTCATGGCCCTGGGCCTGTCGCCTAAACTGGGACCTGTCGCCCAGTGGGGGCTGGACATGGAGCGCAAGCAGTTGCAGGTCAACACCGAAACCTTTGCCACCAGCGCCCCTGGCATTTTTGCGGTGGGCGACATCAACACCTACCCGGGCAAGAAAAAACTGATCCTCTGCGGTTTTCACGAAGCCACGCTCGCAGCTTTTGGCGCAGCCGCCCATCTGTGGCCACAGGACAAAACCCTGCTGCAGTACACCACCACCTCGACCACGCTGCACAAGCGTCTGGGCCTGCTTTAGAATCCACCCACCTGCCCGGTCGCCGACGGGGCAGCGTTCGCTAGGGGTGTTGGGTCGTCACAGACCCGACTGAGAAAGTCCCTTTGAACCTGATTGAGGTAATCCTCGCGCAGGGAAGCTGTACACACCGGGCCTCCGGCTGTGTTCCATTCACTCACCTGCGCCCGTGATGCCTCGCACGGAGTGTGTGGATGACAGACATCAAAATGACCCATCAGTACCCACGGGTGCTGACCATAGCTGGCTCGGACAGTGGTGGCGGCGCCGGTATCCAGGCCGACCTCAAGACCATGTCGGCGCTGGGCTGCTTTGGCATGAGCGCCATCACGGCGCTGACGGCGCAAAACACCACCGGGGTGCGAGCCATTCATGCCGTCCCCCCAGAAATGCTGACCGATCAGATCGATGCTGTGGTCGAAGATATTGGCGTCGATGCGGTCAAGATCGGCATGCTCCACGCCCCTGACATCGTGCAGGCCGTGGCCAACGCCATCGACAAACACCAGTTGCGCCGCGTGGTGCTAGACCCGGTCATGGTCGCCACCAGCGGCGCCGTGCTGATTGACAACCCGGCTATTCAAGCGCTGGTGCAACTGTTCTTCCCACGTGTTGACATCATCACGCCCAATCTGGACGAAGCGGGCTTGCTGGTGGGCCGCACGCTGCACAACGAGCACGACATGCAGCAGGCCGCCCAGCAACTGCTGGACATGGGAGCGCCTGCCGTGCTGCTCAAAGGCGGTCACCTGCAAGGCGACACCGTCAGCGACCTGTTCATCGCCCGCACGGGGCACACACAGTGGCTGCGGGCACCCCGCATCCACAGCCACAACACGCACGGCACGGGTTGCACCCTGTCGTCCGCCATGGCTTCGCACCTGGCTTTGGATCACAGCTTGCCTGAAGCGATTGCACAAGCTCACCGCTACATCCGACAGGCGCTGCAATCCGGTGCTTCGGTACGCACCGGCCACGGCAGCGGCCCGCTCAATCACCTCAGCGCACCGGTGCCCATGCACCTGCGCCCCTTGAACACCTCCAACGAAAGCCTCTGATGAATACTTCTTCCAATGCTTCGCTGACGCCCATCGGGGCTGATCAGCGTGTTTTTTCGGGCATGTCCCACGCCTCGCTCTGGTTCAGCCTGGGCGTGGGCCTGCTGGTCATGCAAGTGGGCTCCTACCTGGTGCCGGGTGTGGGCACACAAGACGCCATCTGGGCCATCCTGATCGGCTCTGCACTGGGCGCCGCCCTGTTGGCCTGGACGGCCAAGATCGGCTGCGACACCGGCTTGTCCAGCGCTGGCCTGATGCACCAGACCTTTGGTAGCAGCTTCGCGCGCTTGCCCGTGATCCTGAACATCGTCCAACTCATTGGCTGGACCAGCTTTGAACTGGTTGTCATGCGCGACGGCACAGG
>CAZPTM010000167.1:0-3898 GCA_964589665.1 uncultured Limnohabitans sp.
GCAAAAACCCATCACGCGCTCCACGCCCGCGCGGTTGTACCAGCTGCGGTCAAACAACACAATTTCGCCAGCGGCAGGCAGGTGGGCGACATAGCGCTGGAAATACCATTGGGTTTTTTCACGATCATTGGGAGCCGGCAAGGCAGCTACACGGCAGACGCGAGGGTTTAGACGTTGGGTAATGCGTTTGATGACGCCGCCTTTGCCGGCGGCGTCGCGTCCTTCAAAAAGAATCACGACCCGCTGACGCGTGTGAACCACCCAGTCCTGCAGTTTGACCAGTTCGGTCTGCAGTCGTAGCAGTTCTCGGAAATAACGGATGCGTGCGCTGGCCGGTTCTGTAGAGCGCTGGGCATCTTCTCCCAGGCGGTCTTCCATTTCCAGCTCGAACTCTTCATCGAGGGAATCGAGCAAGTCTTCGCGCAATTGGGACAGGTAATGGTCAGAAACGGGCATGTTCATGCATACAGTTTCCGCAAAGAATGTGACAAAAAAATGTCCAAATCCGTGTTTTTTGACACGAGTTTGTCACAATTGGCCCCTACAGTCACAACTGTCTTCGGACATGTGTGCTTACCGTACTGACTTGGGCGGTGAGTCTGAAATCCAAATGCGTTTCAAACTGGAGCTTTCATGAAACTCAATTCCCTGTTGGCCGCCATCGGCCTGAGCGTTGCAGCAGTGACCACATTCGCCGCTGACATCACTGGCGCTGGCGCCACTTTCCCTTACGCTGTCTACACCAAGTGGGCTGAAGCCTACAAAGGCGCGACGGGCAACCAGGTGAACTACCAAGGTATCGGCTCTTCCGGTGGCGTCAAGCAAATCAACGCCAAGACCGTGGACTTTGCTGGTAGCGACTCCGCCGTCAAGGTGGATGCCCTTCAGAAGCACGGCCAAGTGCAAGTGCCCACCGTCATGGGTGGCGCCACCATCGTGGTGAACCTGCCTGGCGTGAAGTCTGGTGACATCCGTCTGGACGGCCCTACAGCCGCCAACATTTTCCGTGGCGCCATCACCAAGTGGAACGATGCGGCCATCGTGGCGCTTAATCCTGGCAAAAAACTGCCTGACACCGCCATCACTGTGGCTCACCGCTCTGACGGCTCGGGTACCACCAACCTGGTGACCACTTACCTGGCTAAGCAATCCATGGCTTTCAAGCGTGATGTTGGTCAAGGCAATACGGTGAACTGGCCTGCCAACGCTGTGGGCGGCAAAGGTAACCCTGGCGTGGCTGCGAACGTGCAGAAAATCGTGGGCGCGATTGGCTATGTGGACATTGCTGACGCCATGAAAAACAACATGGTTTTCGTGGCGCTGAAGAACAAAGCAGGCAACTTCGTGCTGCCTAGCCAGGCCACTATCGCTGCCGCTGCTGCTGGCGCTAACTTCAATGTTCCCGGCATGTCCCCCGACCTGACTGACCAGGCTGGTAAGGATTCCTGGCCTGTCGTGACCGCCACTTACATGATCGCCTACGAAAAAGGCGCTGATGCTGCCAAGCAAAAAGGCGTGGTGGACTTCTTCAAGTGGTCGTTGAACAACGGCCAGAAAATGGCTGCTGAGCTGGGCTTCGTGCCGCTGCCCGCTGGCGTCGTGAAAATGGTCGAGAAGGAAATGAGCCGCATCAAGTGATGAGGCTCATGGGCTGGGCGGCTTTTGCTGCCCGCACCTAGGTGGGTGGCCTTCGGGTCACCCGATTTTTTGCCCGAAGTTTGGGTATGACATGACAAGTATGGCCATGAACAGTGCATCAATGGTTCCGCAGACTGCCGATGTGCAGCAACAAGCAGCGCAAGTAGCCAAATTCCGGCTGCAGGACCAGCTGTTTCACTATGCAACCTTGGTGTTGGCTGCCCTGGTGCTCGCTGCGTTGGTGGGGACCCTGATTTCCCTAGCCATTCAGGCCATGCCGGCTTTCAGGCACTTTGGCCTGGACTTTATCTGGACCAATGTCTGGAATGTGCCCGAAGAGCAATTCGGTGCCATGGCCGCCATTTACGGCACGGTGATTTCTTCCGTTCTGGCCTTGTTGATTGCAGTGCCTGTGAGTTTTGGCATTGCCCTGTTTTTGACCGAAACCTGCCCGGTCTGGCTGCGCCGTCCCTTGGGCACAGCAATTGAGCTTTTGGCAGGTGTACCGTCCATTGTTTACGGCATCTGGGGCCTGTTTGTCTTTGCCCCCTTGTTTGCTTCACATGTGCAACCTCCGCTGCAATCCTTGTTGGGTGGGTTGCCCTTGATTGGCCGCTGGTTCAGCGGCCCGCCCATCGGTGTAGGTATTTTGACGGCCAGCATTGTGCTGGCACTCATGGTGATTCCTTTCATTGCATCTGTCATGCGCGATGTGTTTGAAACCGTTCCCGAGGTGCTCAAAGAGTCCGCCTATGGCCTGGGTTGCACCACTTGGGAGGTGGTGCGTCGTGTGGTGTTGCCCTACACCAAAGTGGGAGTCATCGGCGGCATCATGCTGGGCTTGGGGCGTGCCCTGGGAGAGACCATGGCGGTGACGTTCGTGATTGGCAATGCCAACCGCATTGTGGGTAGCTTGTTCGCCCCCGGAACCTCGATTGCTTCGACGCTGGCCAACGAATTTGGTGAGGCCGACCCGGGCTTGCATATTGCATCCTTGTTTGCGCTGGGTCTGTTGCTGTTCGTGCTGACCTTCATTGTGTTGGCCATCTCGCGCTGGCTGATCCGTCGCGGTGCCAAGGCTTGAGCAGGAGTTTGACCACATGAACCCAATTTACAAACGTCGTCTGCTGATCAACCGTATCGGCATCACCCTGTCCATGGCAGCCATGGGGCTGGGTTTGCTGGCCCTGGCCTGGATTTTGTGGACCTTGTTCTCCAAGGGCTTTTCTGCGCTGGGCGTGGACATGTTCATCAAGGACACGCCTGCACCAGGCTCGGATGGCGGCGGTCTTCGCAACGCCATTGTCGGCAGCGGCATGATCCTGTTCTTTACAACGGTGGTCGCCACCCCGATTGGTATTTTGGCGGGCATTTACCTGGCCGAATTCGGCAAAGTGTCGCGTTTTGCAGCTGTGACGCGTTTTGTGACAGACATCATGTTGTCAGCGCCCTCCATCGTGATTGGCCTGTTCGTGTACGCCTTGTTTGTGGCCACGCTCGGTGGTTTCTCGGGCTGGGCGGGCTCTGTGGCCTTGGCCCTGATTGCTGTGCCCGTGGTGGTGCGCACCACCGAGAACATGCTCAATCTGGTACCCACCAGCTTGCGTGAAGCGGCCTTTGCCCTGGGCGCGCCGCGCTGGAAGGTGTCGTTAACCGTGAGTCTGCGCGCTGTGAAGGCGGGCGTGGTCACGGGTATTTTGTTGGCTGTGGCTCGCGTGACGGGCGAAACCGCCCCCCTGCTGTTTACTGCGCTGAACAATCAGTTCTTCAGCACCGACATGAGCCAGCCGATGGCCAACTTGCCTGTTGTGATTTACCAGTTTGGTTTGAGCCCGTATGACAACTGGGTTAATCTGGCCTGGGGCGGTGCATTGCTGATTGCACTGTTGGTGCTGGGCCTGAACGTGGTTGCCCGTGTGATGTTCCGCCAGGAACTCAAGCGTTGATTTTTCCGGAGTCCTTATGACACAAAGCATCACTGCCATGACCGACCAGAAGGCGGCTTTGGCAATCCGTAACCTGAACTTCTACTATGGCAAATTCCATGGCCTGAAAAATATCAACCTGGATATTTTCGAAGGTAAGGTCACGGCATTCATCGGTCCGTCGGGCTGTGGTAAATCCACATTGCTGCGCACGCTCAACCGTATGTACAGCTTGTACCCTGGCCAGCAAGCCCAAGGCGAGATCATGCTCGAAGGCAACAACATTCTGGATGCCAAACAGGATTTGAACCTGTTGCGCGCCCGTGTGGGCATGG
>CAZPTM010000168.1:0-3794 GCA_964589665.1 uncultured Limnohabitans sp.
GCCAAGCTGGGCGACGATGTGCCTGCGGCCGACCTGACCCATGCCTACACCCCCAGCTTTGGCTTGATGGGTCACGAGTCGCTGATCATGCCGCAGTCCGATATTGGCGCCATTGCCGACAGCGTTAAGGACTGCCTGCGCTGCGGCAAGTGCAAGCCCCAGTGCTCCACTCATGTGCCGCGTGCCAACCTGCTATATAGCCCGCGCAACAAGATCCTTGCCACGTCCCTCTTGGTCGAAGCCTATTTGTACGAAGAGCAAACGCGCCGCGGTATCTCGGTCAAGCACTGGCAGGAGTTTGAAGATGTTGCCGATCATTGCACGCTTTGTCACAAGTGCTTGTCGCCGTGCCCGGTCAAGATCGACTTTGGCGATGTGACGATGAACATGCGCAACCTGCTGCGCAAGATGGGCAAGAAGAGTTTCCGCCCTGGCAACGCTGCGGCCATGTTCATGCTCAACGCCACCAACCCCGAGACCATCAAGCTGGCGCGCGCAATGATGGTGGATGTGGGCATGAAGGCACAGCGCTGGGCGGCTGATTTGTTCACGCTGGCGGCTCGTAAACAGACCAGTGCGCCGCCTGCGACGGTGGGGCCGGCTCCCATCAAAGAGCAGGTGATTCACTTCGTTAACAAGAAGATGCCCGGCAACCTGCCTAAGAAAACAGCGCGTGCGCTGCTGGATATTGAGGATCGGGACTATGTGCCGATCATCCGCAATCCGCAGGTGACCACCTCGGAGAGCGAAGCGGTGTTCTACTTTCCCGGTTGTGGTTCGGAGCGTCTGTTCAGCCAGGTGGGTCTGGCTACGCAAGCCATGCTCTGGCATGCAGGGGTGCAAACCGTGTTGCCTCCTGGCTATTTATGCTGCGGTTACCCGCAACGCGGCTCGGGCCAGTTCGATAAGGCCGAGACGATGATCACCGACAACCGGGTGCTCTTCCACCGTGTGGCCAATACGCTCAACTACCTGGATATCAAGACCGTGGTGGTGAGCTGCGGCACCTGCTACGACCAGTTGCAGGGCTACAAGTTTGAGGAAATTTTCCCCGGTTGCCGCATTGTGGATATTCACGAATTCCTGCTGGAAAAAGGCATCACCTTGACGCCCGAACAGGCTGCGGGTTACCTGTATCACGACCCTTGCCACTCGCCCATGAAGCAGCAGGACCCCATGAAAACGGTCAAGGCTTTGGTGGGGTCACAGGTGGTCAAGAGTGAGCGCTGCTGTGGTGAGTCGGGTACCCTGGGCGTTACGCGTCCCGATGTGTCGACGCAGGTGCGTTTCCGCAAGGAAGAAGAAATCCGCAAGGCCGAAGGTCAGCTGCGCGCCAGCGGTGCTGTGGGTGAGGCCGACAACCTCAAGATCCTGACCAGCTGCCCCAGTTGTCTGCAAGGCTTGTCGCGCTATGGCAATGATCTGAACAACGGACTGCTCGAAGCCGACTACATCGTGGTCGAGATGGCTCGCAAGATCTTGGGCGAGAACTGGATGCCCGAGTACGTTGATCAGGCCAATGCCGGCGGCATTGAGCGCGTACTGGTCTGATCGGAGGGACTATGGCTGGATTGAACAAGGACACCCCCACACCCGTTGCGCTGACGGTGCACAGTGCTTCGCGCGTTCTTGAAATGGGGTTCTCGGATGGCAAGACCTTCCGTATCCCGTTTGAACTGATGCGGGTGTATTCGCCCTCCGCAGAGGTTCAGGGACACGGTCCGGGGCAGGAAACCCTGCAAACCGGCAAGCGGGATGTGACTGTGGTCGATATCGAGCAAGTGGGTAACTACGCCGTCAAGCCTTCCTTCTCTGATGGACACGACACTGGCCTGTTCACCTGGGAGTACTTGTACTTTCTGGGTGACCAACAGCAAGCCTTGTGGGAGGAATATGAAGCCAAATTACTGGCACAGGGCAAGGGACGCGATGACCACATGCCCGAAAAAACTGGTGGCCAGTGCGCCAGCCATCACTGAGGAACAGAACCTATGAGCTCCACCCATTTCGGTTTCAAGACCGTGGACGAAAAGGACAAGGCACGTCACGTCAAAGGCGTGTTTGACTCTGTGGCCTCCAAGTACGACATCATGAACGATGTGATGTCCATGGGCCTGCATCGACTGTGGAAGGGTTACACCGTGCAGGTCGCCAACCTCAAGGCTGGGGATCAGGTGCTCGACATTGCCGGTGGCACCGGCGATTTGTCCATGGCCTTTGCCAAGAAGGTTGGCCCCACTGGCCGCGTGGTGCATACAGACATCAACGAGGCCATGCTCAGCACAGGGCGCGACCGCCTGCTTGACCATGGTCTGGCGCTGCCCACGCTGGTGTGTGATGCCGAAAAACTGCCTTTCCCCGACAACCATTTCGACCTGGTCAGCGTTGCTTTTGGCTTGCGCAACATGACCCACAAGGATTTGGCCTTGGCGCAAATGTGCCGTGTGCTTAAGCCTGGTGGCAAATTGCTGGTTCTGGAGTTTTCCAAAGTGGCCAAGCCACTGGAAAAAGCCTACGACTGGTATAGCTTCAATATCCTGCCCAAAATGGGCCAGCTAGTGGCTGGTGATGCCGACAGTTACCGATACCTGGCGGAATCCATTCGTATGCATCCTGGGCAAGAGGCGCTGAAAGACCTCATGAAACAAGCCGGATTTGGACATGTGGATTTTCATAATCTGTCGGCAGGAGTGGTAGCCTTGCATGTAGGCATTAAATGTTGAAATGAAAAGGGTCGCTTGAAGCGGCCAATGGAGACCGTGTGAAAAAGTATTTACCTGTCTTGATGGCTGTGGCCATGACGCTGAGCAGTCTCAATGCCGAAGCAGCACGTCGCTTGGGTGGTGGCCGTTCTTTTGGCCAGCAATCGAGCCACGTTTCGCAGCGAGATGCGGTACGACCACAGGCACCTGTTGCGCCCTCGCAACAGGCTGCTCCTGCGGCTGTCAATAAGCCAATGCAAGCACCAGCAGCTGCTGCCCCCAAGAAGCCTTGGGGTGGCATCTTGGGCGGTTTGGCTGCGGGTTTGGGCTTGGCTTGGCTGGCTCACACTTTGGGCTTTGGCGAGGCCTTTGGCAATGTTCTGATGGTCATGCTCTTGGCCATGGCAGCCATGGCCGTATTGGGCATGATCCTGCGGCGTCGTACTTCAGTACCACACATGGCCTATCAAGGAGCAGGAGCCAGCGCAGAGCAGCCCGCTTCCTTCAAACAATACAACCCTGAAAAAGTGGGTAACGACGCATCAGCTCGCCCTTGGGAAAGTCAACCTGCAGCATTTGACGCAGGCGGCTCGATGATCGGCTCTGCTCTGTCGGGGCCACAAGGGTGGGGTATTCCTGCCGACTTTGACGCCGCTGGTTTTGTCGGCGCAGCCAAGCGCAACTTCATCACCCTCCAAGATGCCTGGGACCGTTCAGACATCGGTACGCTGCGATCCATGATGACTGATGCCATGGTGGGCGAAATCCGCAGTCAGCTGGCTGAGCGAGAAGCCCATGCCGCTGGACAAGTCAACAAAACAGAGGTGCTCACCCTGGACGCACAGTTGCTGGGCATTGAAGACCTGGGCGACAGCTACTTGGCCAGCGTGGAGTTCAATGGTGTGATTCGCGAAGAGCCCACCGCTGCTCCGACACCTTTCCGAGAGGTCTGGAACATGAGCAAGCCCAAGCAGGGTGGCTCGGGCTGGCTGGTGGCCGGTGTGCAGGCCTTGCAATAAAGCACTTGGGCGCAGCACGGCTGCGCTTTCGGGAATAATCGGGGACTATGGCAACACAGTCCCCTTTTTCTTG
>CAZPTM010000169.1:0-3786 GCA_964589665.1 uncultured Limnohabitans sp.
CTCAGCCGCATTGGCGCGGCGTCGGTAGCGCTGGGCCTGATGGCGGCTGGTGCCGGCATGCAGCTGGGCAGTTTGCGAAAAGGGCAACTGCTCAGTGCGCTGGTGCTGGGCATCAAGCACCTGGCCATGCCGCTCATGGCCTGGGGCTTTGCCCGTTTGTGGGGTCTGGATCCGCAGCAAACGCTGATGCTGCTGGCCTTCTCCGCCTTGCCCACGGCGTCCAGCTGCTACGTGCTGGCTTCACGCATGGGTTACAACGGCTCGTTTGTGGCCGGGCTGGTCACCTTGTCCACCGTGCTGGGCGTGGGCAGCCTGAGTTTTGCGTTGGGCGTATTGGCCTGATTAAAGCCTGATTCAAGCGTGACTTGCGGCGCCCTGCGCCAGCGACCACCGCACCTGCTCCTGCACGACTTCGCTGGGGTGCTGAGCCCAATGCTGCAGTGCCTTGCGTAAGGCCTGCGCGTCTTTCGCAGGCAATGCATCCGTGGCCAGCGCATTGCCTGCGGCCAGCGCCAGGTTGCGCAGCCAGCGCACATGGCCAATGCGGCGAATCGCGCTGCCCTCGGTGTGGCGTAAAAACGTGGCTTCGTCCCAAGCCAGCAGTTGTGCAATGGTGCTGTCGCTCATGCCCTCGCGTGCCTGCCAGTCGGGCAAAGGGTGCGTCTGCGCAAATTTGTTCCAGGGACACACCAGCTGGCAGTCGTCACAGCCGTAGACCCGGTTGCCGATCATGGGGCGCAGGGCTTCATCAATCGGGCCGTCATGCTCAATGGTCAGGTAAGAAATGCAGCGCCGCGCATCCACTTTGTAGGGCGCCACGATGGCTTGCGTGGGGCACAGCTGCATGCAGGCCTCGCACTGGCCGCAATGCGCGCTGACAGCAGACGTCGTTGGCAAAGCCAGATCCACAAACAACTCCCCCAAAAAGAACATGGAGCCCGCTTCGCGCGAGAGCAACAGGCTGTGTTTACCCCGCCAGCCCAGCCCCGAGCGCTGCGCCAGCTCGACTTCCAGCACAGGAGCAGAGTCGGTAAAGGCGCGGTGCCCGAAGGGGCCAACTTCTTGCGCAATGCGCTCGGCCAATTGCTGCAAGCGCTGGCGCAAGACCTTGTGATAGTCCCGCCCCCGCGCGTAGATGGACACCACAGCCTCACCCACTCGCGTGTGACTCGCCAGCTCGCGATCGACCCAGTCAGTGGGCGTGCCATCGGGCAGGTAATCGATGCGTGCGGTAATGATGCTCACCGTGCCTGGCACCAGTTCGGCAGGACGTGCGCGCTTGAGGCCGTGCGACTGCATGTAGTGCATCTGGCCATGAAAACCCGCCTCCAGCCAGGCCAGTAAACCCGGCTCGGCATCGGACAAATCCACAGGGGCCACCGCAATTTGGGACAATTGCAACTCACGCGCCCAATCCTGGATCTGGGCCCACAGTTTTTGAGGATCAATTTGACGATGTCCGGTACTCACCCGACCATTGTAGGTAGCGAAGGCACCGCGCCCTCCCCCAGCCACTGGCGCGGCCTGTGGCGCAGCGAAGAGGACACCCAGGTTTTTGCCAGCCAGCTGGCTGACGCTTTGACGCGCTGGCCGGGTGGCATGGACTCTTGCATCGAGCTACGTGGCGACCTGGGCGCTGGCAAGACCACCTTTGTGCGCCACTTGCTGCGTGCGGCGGGAGTTCTGGGCCGCATCAAAAGCCCGACCTATGCCGTGGTGGAACCACACGAAGCCCAGAGTCCGAACGGCGTCTGGCCGGTCTGGCACTTCGACTTCTACCGCTTCAACGATCCGCAAGAGTGGGAAGACGCCGGTTTTCGCGACATTTTTGCAGGCCCAGGCCTCAAACTCATGGAGTGGCCCGACAAGGTGGCAGGCCAACTGCCTGCGGCCGATTGGGTGCTGCAATTGAACGTGCTCAGCGAAGATGCACGCGAGGTGCATATCGACGCCAACACGCCACGTGGACAAGAGTGGCTGCGAGCCTGGCAGGAGGTCCATGATGGGCGTTGAGCACCAACGCCGCCAGTTGCTGCGCCTGGGCGCATTGTCCTTGTTGCTGGGGCGTGCCCAGCTGAGCTTTGGCGCGTCCATGGTGGCTGTGCGTATCTGGCCTGCGCCCGAATACAGCCGCGTGACGCTGGAGTCGGACGCTCCCCTCAAAACCACCCAGACCTTTGTGGCCGACCCGCCGCGCCTGGCAGTGGACATCGAAGGTCTGCAGCTGAACAACGCCTTGCGCGAGCTGGTGGGCAAGGTGCAAGCCAACGACCCCAACATTGCCGGCATTCGCGTAGGGCAATTCAGCCCAAACGTGGTGCGCATGGTCATTGACCTCAAGCAAGCCATTGCCCCGCAGGTGTTCACGTTGCAACCCATCGAGCCCTATCAGCACCGCCTGGTGCTGGACCTCTACCCCACACAAGCGATTGACCCGCTGGAAAAACTCATAGCCGAACGTCTGCGCGAAAGCGGTATCACCACCCCAACGCCCGCTGAACCTGACGACCCCTTGGGCGAGTTGATGGCCAAACGTGCAGGCAAGCCACAAAGCACGCCCCCGCGCCAATACTTGGACCGCCCGGACCATCCACCACGCACACCGGAGCCTGCACGAGCCTCGGACCGGCTGATTGTGGTGGCCATCGACCCCGGCCACGGTGGTGAAGACCCCGGTGCCATTGGACCTAACGGTACCCGCGAAAAAGATGTGGTGCTCAGCATTGCGCGGCGCTTGAGCGCATTGATCAACAGCCAAAGCATTGGTGGCAGCCCCATGCGTGCCTTCCTCACCCGTGATGCGGACTATTTCGTGCCCCTGCATGTGCGGGTACAAAAAGCACGCCGTGTAAAGGCCGACCTGATGGTCAGCATCCACGCCGATGCCTTCTTTACACCACAAGCCCGGGGAGCCAGTGTGTTTGCCCTGAGCGAAGGCGGCGCGTCCAGTAGTGCCGCACGCTGGATGGCCCAAAAAGAAAACAAGGCCGACTTGATCGGTGGCATCAACCTCGGCAGTCAGGACCGACACGTTCAACGGGCCATGCTGGACATGAGCACCACCGCCCAGATTCGCGACAGTCTCAAACTGGGTGGCACATTGCTGCGTTACATCTCGCAGGTGGGCCGCTTGCACAAACCACGCGTGGAGCAGGCCGGGTTCGCCGTACTCAAGGCGCCCGATATTCCCAGCGTATTGGTCGAGACCGCCTTCATCAGCAACCCCGAAGAAGAAATGCGCTTGCGCGACAGCGCCTACCAGGACACGTTGACCGAGGCGTTGCTCAAAGGCATCGTGCAGTACTTCGAGCGCAATCCGCCACTGGCGCGTACACGCTCGGCCTGAAGCCAAGCCCCTCAGGCTTTAAAGGCCAGACTGGCTTCGATGTCGCGCTCAAACTGCGCCACGGCCGACTGCGTCATCGGATCGCTAACCAGCTGCGCCACAAACTCGGGACGCACCGTGACTGCGTGTGCACCCATGCCCATCAAACGCGCCAGCACATCGGCAGACTTGATGCTCGCGGCCAGCAGTTGCACGCCTTCGGCCTGCATGGCGACGCAGGCCTGCATCAGCGCCCAGACATCGCGGCCATCGGCCTGCAAGCGACCGACATAAGGCGCCACATAGTTGGCACCCTGAGCCTGCGCCCACAGCAACTGCACCGGGTTAGACAGACCCGTGAGCAACGTGGGCACGCCCCAGGCCTGCACTTCGCGCAGCACGGTTTGCCACTGCGCATCGCAAGGCAGCTTGATGGTGAGCTTGACACGCGCCTGCAGCGC
>CAZPTM010000170.1:0-3751 GCA_964589665.1 uncultured Limnohabitans sp.
ATGCTGGAGATGCGCAGCAGCGGGTCCTGATGCGACTTCTTGAGCATGTCTTCGGTCTGCCAAACGCTCTTGCCCCACAGGTGGTCAGCGTCGCGCAGTTCGGCCACGTCGTCGCAGATGTAGAGGTAAACCGGCTTGGCCGATTTGCCTTCGAAGATAACCAAGTCCCAGCCGGCCATCTTGAGCTCGGCACCCCAATAGCCGCCCGAGTTGGAGCAGGCAATGGCGCCCGTGAGCGGACCTTTGGTGATGACGGTGTAACGGCCGCCGGTGGAAGCCATGGTACCGGTCAGCGGGCCGGTGGCCCAGATGATCTTGTTGTCCGGCGACAGCGGATCAACTTTGGGATCGATCTCGCTGATAAGGTACTTGCTGCCCAGACCGCGCGAACCGATGTAGGCACGGGCCCACTCCATGTTCAGCGGTTCGGATTTGACGGTGCCAGCCGTGAGGTTGACGCGGAGGATTTTTCCAGCCCAAGACATATTGATGCTCCTTGTGGGTGGTGAGAATTAAGCGGCAGAGGGCTGATTGCCCAACTTGTCGGCCCACTGCTTCATCTTGTCCAGACCGGTCCAGTTGGCGTCGATGAAGGTGATGGCACCAGTCGGGCAGGCATCGGCACAGGCTGGGTCGCCACCGCACAGGTCGCACTTTTGCACTTTGCCGGTTTCCTGCACATAGTTGATCGTGCCAAACGGGCAAGAGATGGTGCAGACCTTGCAGCCCACGCAGGTGGACTCGTTCACCACCTTGGCGCCGGTGACTTTGTCCACAGTGATCGCCTCGACCGGGCAGGCATGCAGACACCAAGCCTCGTCACACTGCGTACAGGTGTAGGGCACCTTCTTGCCAGTGTGATGGAAGTCGAACACCTTGATGCGCGACTTGGCGGTGGCGAACGTGCCGTAGTTCTCGTATGAACAGGCCATTTCGCACTGCTGGCAGCCGGTGCACTTATCCGGATTGATGTGCAAAACCTTTTGCATGGATAACTCCTGAAGTGTCTGCACGGGCTATGCAAGCCCGTACATATGAATGACAATGCCTACGATTGTTGACCCTCGAAAGGGGGCACTCCACCGGACAAACCCTAGTTTTCCAAGTTCAGGCTATAGAAATTCTCAAGTTGATACACATGACACCGCACGCCAGCGACCGACTTCAAGCCATTGCCTTGGCACGCCAAAGCTGGTTGCATGAGCGCGACCCGAGCTCTGCACCCGTGCCCGCATGGCTGGGCCGCAGCTGGCGTCGGTGTCTGGACATGGGCTTGTCGCCCGATCAAACGGTGGGCTTTGATGCTGTCAGCACGGCCCAGATGCGCCGTGTGCAAGAAGCCAGCCAGCCCTTGGTGCAGGCAGCACGCCCCGTGCTCGATGAGCTGGTTCGGGCGATGGGCAATATCGGATACTTTGCCATCCTGACCGACGCACATGGTGTGGTCGTGGACGTACACGGTCCGGTGGACCACACCGACCGGCGCGCAAACATCATTGCCCGCGTAGGCGTGGACTTGTCCGAGCGCGCCATAGGCACCAGCGCCATCAGCGCAGCCTTGGCCGAAGAGCAACCCGTCTGGCTGCACCGCGGTGAGCACTTCTTTAACGACACCAGCGTTTACAGCTGCGCAGGTGCGCCCGTTTTTGCGCCCAATGGCCAATGCGCCGGTATGCTGGACTTGACGGGTGTGGATGTGGTCGAACGCCCGGCGCTGAAGCACCTGGTGCGTCGATCAGCACGCAGCATCGAAAACCGCTGGCTGCTCGAAGACCCGCACAACCTGGTGCTACGCCTTAATTGGCCGGGCAACGCCCCAGGCGACGACAGCGACGGCCTGCTCACCCTAGACCAGGACGGTCACGTCTTGGGCGCCAACCCCACAGCGCGACAAATGCTGTCCCTCTCCGCGGGAGCAGCAGGCGTGCATGCCAGTGACCTGTTTGCCATGCCCTGGGAAAACCTCTTTGACGCCGCACGCCACCAACAAGCCAGCATTGAGGTGCCCTTGTGGTCAGGCCTGCGTTTGCAAACCGAAGCCCGCACCACAGCCAAGATGCTCACCATGAACACAGGCGCACCCAGCAGTGGCAAAGCCTTGCAAGACGTGACCACCGAACTGATTCGTCAGGCCGTCACCAAGGCTGGCGGCAATGTGGCCGAAGCCGCTCGCGCTTTGGGCATCAGCCGAGCTACGGTTTACCGCAAGCTCGGCACGCCCAAGCACTGAAACATCAGCGCGAAGCGTTCGGGAAGAACAGCTGTTCGCCACCAATCTTGTAGCTGGCAATCACGCCCTGACCAGAAGGCGAGGTGACCCAATCCACAAATTTTTGAGCCAGTGCTTGTTTGACATGTGGGTGTTTGGCGGGGTTGACCACCATCACGCCATATTGGTTGAACAGGCGTTTATCGCCTTCCACCAGAACGTTCAGATCAGCACGGTTTTTGAAGTTCAACCAGGTGCCGCGGTCGGCCAACACATAGGCACCAGACGAAGCAGCCATGTTCAAGGCCGGGCCCATGCCGCAACCGCAAGCTTTGTAGCCTGTGCCTTGCTTGTCGCTCAAGTCGGCCATTTTCCAAAAGCGCAGTTCGGCGGCGTTGGTGCCACTCTTGTCGCCACGCGACACAAAGCTGGCGTTGGCCGCAGCAATTTTGCCCAGCGCGGCCACGATGTCATTGCCTTTCACGCCTGCGGGGTCGGCCTTGGGGCCAATGAGCACGAAGTCGTTGTACATGACTTCAAAACGCTTGACGCCGTAGCCTTCGGCAATGAATTTTTCTTCGGCCACTTTGTCGTGCACGAACACCACATCGGCGTCACCGCGGCGAGCCATGTCCAGCGCCTGGCCGGTGCCCAGCGCCACCACCTTGATGTCAATGCCCGAAGCCTCTTTGAACTTGGGCAGCAAATAACCAAACAGGCCCGACTGCTCGGTCGATGTGGTGGACGACATGACCATGTTCTCGGCATGCGCCAACGCACTGGTCATGGCCACGCCAGCAGCGATCAGGCTCAAAACAAGACGACGTGTTTTCATGCAGTTTCTCCTTTTAAAAACAAATGGGCTGCTGCGCTGTGTTGCGGCAGCAGGGTTTCGTCGAAAAATTGATGGACAGGCAGATCAGCCAAGATGCGCCCTTGCTCCAAATAAATCACCCGCGTGGCCATGCGCTTGACTTGGCCGAGGTTGTGGCTGGCCCAGACCAGCGTGACGGATTGACCCGGCGTGTGTGCGAAGTCCCAAATCAGTTGTTCCACATCGCGCTTGGCGTGCGGGTCGAGGCTGGCGGTAGGCTCATCCAGCAACAATAGTTCTGGCTGCCTGGCCCAGGCTCGCGCCAATGCCACACGCTGCGCTTGCCCACCCGACAGATGCACACCCGACTGATGCGCCAGCTCGCTCAGGCCCATACGCTCCAGCGCCTGCAAGGCAAGTTGACGCGCCTGCGTCCATGTCACGGGTCGCGTGCGGTCCAGCCACAAGGACAGCGTGAGGTTCAAGCACACCGAGCTGCGCAACAAATGCGGACGCTGAAACAACATGGCCATACGCAAGTCGCTGGCGCGATGCAGTTGCCCCTGCGCGAGTGGCAACAAGCCATGCACGGTTCGAAGCAAGGTGCTTTTGCCACTGCCGTTGGCCCCAATCAGGGCCACTCGCTCGCCCGGATGCAAAGTCAAGTCCACACCTCGCAGCGCGCTTTGCCCCTGCAGACGCACGCCCACATTTCGCAGCTGCACCAG
>CAZPTM010000171.1:0-2136 GCA_964589665.1 uncultured Limnohabitans sp.
ACCACCGACACGCGGATTTTCAATCCGCTGCTCTACCAACTGAGCTACCGGGCCAGAGAGGTGAGATTATAGCAGAGGTTTTACGCCCTCTTTCAGTTCTGCCCGCTTTTCTTGCCCTTACCCAGATCCACGCCCAATTGCTTGAGCTTGCGGTACAGGTGCGTACGCTCCAGGCCGGTTTTTTCGGCCACGCGGGTCATGGAGCCGCGCTCCTTGTTCAGGTGGAATTCAAAATAGGCGCGTTCGAAGTCGTCACGTGCTTCGCGAAGGGGGCGGTCCAGATCAAAGGCCTGCTCCACAGCAAGCTCCATAGGCTCTGGTTCGTTCATCTCCACCACAAAGCTCTGCGTCACACCCACCGCTGCGCTCACGGCTTGTGAGATTGCTGAATCCTGCCGTGTAGAGGGACGCGCCTCTTTGCTCAAACCTTGTTCAACAGCCTTGAGCAGTTTTTGCAGGGTGATGGGTTTCTCCAGAAAGGAGTGTGCACCAAGTTTGACTGCGTCTACCGCAGTGTCAATAGTGGCATGGCCACTCATCATGATGACAGGCATGTTCAGCAATTCGCTGGAGGCCCACTCTTTGAGCAGGCTGACACCATCGGTGTCGGGCATCCAGATGTCGAGCAACACAAGGTCGGGTTGCGCACGGATACGGGCCTCGCGGGCTTGAGCGGCGTTTTCGGCCAACTCCACCTGGTGCCCCTCGTCAAAGAGGATTTCCGAGAGCAGGTCCCGAATGCCCAGCTCGTCATCAACCACCAAAATGTTTGCCATAGCCTTATGCGTTGTCTCTGTTGACCTTGAATGATAACGACACCTGGGCACCCATCGTTTCGTCCTTCTCTTGCAAGTTGGACAGCTCGATTTTTGCACTGTGTTCGTCGGCAATTTTTTTGACCACTGCCAGACCCAGACCTGTGCCCTTGGCTTTGGTGGTCACATAGGGCTCAAAGGCCCGCTGCAAGATGGAGGCAGGAAAACCTTTGCCACTATCGCGCACGCGCAAGCGCACGCGGCCACGCTCAGCACTAAAGCTGGTGACCACCTGGACTTTGGCATCGCTGCGACCCGCAGCTTCGCAGGCGTCTTGTGCGTTTTGCAGCAGGTTGTGCACCACCTGGCGAAGCTGTTGTGCATCGCCAAGGATGAGCGGGCATTGCGGGTCCAGTTGCAACTCGATAGAGGGCAGTTTGCTGCTCTCGGCCATGTCTTGCGCATACAGGCCCATGACATCCTGAATAAGCACATTCAGATCGAGCGGCTTGAGATCGGCCGAGGGTAAGCGAGCATAGTCACGGAATTCGTTGACTAAGCGCTTCATGGCATCGACCTGGTCAACAATGGTCTGCACCGATTTTTCGAGCAAGCGAGCATCGGCCTCTTGCAGCTTGTCGGCCAACTTGAACTGCAGTCGCTCGGCAGAAAGCTGAATGGGTGTGAGCGGATTCTTGATTTCGTGCGCAAGACGACGAGCCACTTCGCCCCAGGCCTGAGCGCGCTGGGCGGACACCACTTCGGAAATATCGTCAAACACCAGAAGTCGCATGCCATCAGGCAAGAAGGCACCACGAGCCAGCAAGGTCACCGCGCTGGCGTGAAGCCCGCTACCGCTGGCGTGCACCTCAAAGGATTTTTGCCAATGGTCCAGCGCGTGCACATCGGTGTCTGCATGCAACTGCGCGAACTGTTCCTCTACTCCCTGAGCGAGCACCTCCATGCCGTTCAGACTGGACAGGGGCTTGCCTTCGTGCGCCGCCACCGGAGCACGCAAAATGCGCGTTGCGCCTGGGTTGGCCGATTGAATATGGCCTTGAGCATCCATCAACAAGACACCGGCAGTGAGGTTGTCCAAAATAGTTTGCAATTGCGAGCGAGCGGTTTCCAGTTGATCCAGGCTTCGGTGTACAGCTTGACGCGCATCAGCCAACTGTTGAGTCATGGCTGCAAACGAGCGGGTCAAATCGCCCAGTTCATCCTTGCCAGGCAATGCGTGTTTAGGCGAGAGGTCACCCTGTGCCACCTGACGCATACCTAGGGCCAGCAAAAGCAGCGGGCGGGCAAGCTGGTTGCCCAACACCACAGCCAGGACAATGGCACCCAGCACTGCCATGAACAAGCTCAGCGTGAGCGTGCC
>CAZPTM010000171.1:2236-3746 GCA_964589665.1 uncultured Limnohabitans sp.
GCAATGCGCGATTGTTTGGCCAGGTCAGCGCTCAAAGTGTCCAATGTGGCACGGCCCAGGTTCAAACCCGCTGCAAGTGCACCCTCGACCTTGACGTCAAACCAGGACTCGATGGAGCGCGAGACAAATTGGTAAGACACCACATAAATCAGGCCCCCAGGCACCACCCCCACGAGCGCAAAAATGGCCGCCAGCTTGAGCAGCAGACGCGCTCCAAATTCGCCCCGGCGCAGGCGAACCAGAAGACGTACAAAACCCCACAATATAGTGAGACCCAGGCCTGCTGCCACAACTGCGTTGACGATAAGCAGCGGTTGGTAATACCGCTCGTAACTGGTGTGATTGCTCGTGGCTCGGGTCAGCAAGGCCAGCAGGCCAACACCAATGAGCAGCAGCGCGGCTGAGCCCAACATCAACAACCAGCGGCTGGTTTTGCTGCTTAAAAGGCTGCGGCGCAGGGGCTTGGTATTCAAGGCGATCTCTTACTGCAGCAAGTCTGTGGCCACGCCGAGCTCGCGGCTGACGCCCAGATTCCAGTCGGACTGGGCGCCTGTGGAAATCTGGAACGGCCGGGGCAGCTGGTTCACGTCCAGCCTGAATTGATAGCGCACGTAGTAGTGCGCGGAGCGCGAGAGCTCTGCCACATCGACCACTGGCCAACCGTACACTCGGCGCACCAGGGCCAGTGCCTCGGTCAGGCTGTCAAAATTTTGCGAAAGGCTGTTGCCCAAAGCATTGCTGGACAGAGGCTCTCGCGACATGTTCAGACGCCAGCGCCGCGTGAGGGGCTGGTAGATCAAGCGGTAATAGCGCGAGGTACTGGCCACATGCTGGTCGGACCAGTACCAGCGGTCCCGGTACACATCTGCCTGCACCACAAAGTGAATAGCCACACCTTTGAGCAAGGCATCCTCCAGGCTGCTGCCCAGCTCCAGGCGCAGGGCACTGTTGAGCACCAGCGATTTATCGGCTCGCTCGAGTCGCAGCTCTGTCAGCTCTACCGACGATGAGGTCGTTGTGATGGGGGATGAGGTTTGTGCATGCGACAGCCCAACCCAGCTCCACAGGAGCAGGGCCAACAGCCACACGCCAGGACTACGGCGCAGGCTTTTGCAGCAGTGCGTAGTAAAAGCCATCATGTTCACCGAGCTGATTGTCCCCGACCGGCAGGCCTTGCGACGCTTGTCCGGGGATCAAATGCCCCGGAGAGGGCAACAAAACCGCTTGCGTGTTGCGCTTTAGAAACGCCTGAACGTTATCCTCGCCCTCCGCCTTGAAAACCGAACAGGTGCAGTACACCATGCGTCCACCGGGTTTGAGCAAAGGCCACAGCACATCCAGCAACTTGGCCTGCAACGTGGCCAACTTGGGGATGTCCGAGGCGCGACGCAACCAGCGCACATCCGGATGGCGGCGCACAATGCCAGAAGCAGAACACGGTGCATCAAGCATGATGGCGTCATACAGCTGCCCGTCCCACCAGGTGGTGGGCTCTGCGGCGTCTGCAACG
>CAZPTM010000172.1:0-3746 GCA_964589665.1 uncultured Limnohabitans sp.
GGAGTTGACCTGTGCGAGCTTTGTCCATTCGAATGCCTGCTTTGGCCGCGCTGCTTCTTAGCGGTGTGACATTGACTGCCCATGCGGGCTTGTTTGAGGATGAAGAGGCTCGCCGTGCCATCCTGGATTTACGACAACGACTGGACGCCGTCGAAAAGAGCGATGGTCAGTTGCGCAACAGCCTGCTCGATCTGCAAAACCAGATCGAGCAGATACGCCAAGAACTTGCCCAATCGCGTGGTCGCAACGAACAGTTGGTGCGGGATTTGTCGGATATGCAGCAACGCCAGCGTGATGTCCAAAGCGGTCTGGATGAGCGCCTGCGCAAGTTTGAACCCGCACGTGTGAGCGTTGATGGTGTCGAATTCATGGCTGAGCCGACAGAGAAAAAAGATTTCGATGTAGCCATGGAAATATTCCGGGGTGGCAAGTTCGATCAAGCGCAAGTTTCTCTGGCTAACTTCCTTAAAAGTTATCCTCAATCGGGCTACGCACCCTCTGCCTTGTTCTGGTTGGGCAATGCCGAGTATGCCAACAAGGATTACAAGAGCGCATTGACGCATTTCCGTCAAATGCTTGTGGCTTCGCCCAACCACACGCGTGCTCCTGAGGCGATGCTGGCGGTGTCGAACGTACTACTTGAGCTCAAGGACGTGAAGGGCGCTCGTAAAACCCTGCAGGACCTGATGGCAGCCTACCCCAACACGGACACAGCTAATGTGGCCAAGGACCGGTTGGCCAAGCTCAAGTGATGACTTTGATGGACCTTCAGTCCCGCCTCGATGCCATGCTTGTCATGGCATTTTTATTGGCAGTGGCCTTCGGTGCGCTGGTGCATCGCAGCCAGTTTTGCACCATGGGGGCTCTCAGTGATTTGGTGCTTACCGGCGATACACGCCGTCTGCGTCAATGGGCGGCGGCGCTTGGAGTGGCCATGCTCTCGGTGGGGCTGATGCAGGCTTTGGGCTGGATAGATGTTGCCAACACCATTTACAACACGTCAGCGCTGATGTGGCTAGCCGCCTTGGTCGGTGGTTTTTGTTTTGGTGTCGGGATGGTGCTGGCTTCGGGTTGCGCCAGTAAATCATTGGTGCGCCTGGCTGCTGGCAACCTCAAGTCATTGGTGGTGTTGCTGTGCATGGGCGTGACCGCGCTGGCGACCATGCGTGGTGCCTTGGCGGTAGTGCGTGTGCAGGCGCTGGATGTCTGGCAGTGGGACTGGACTGGTCGCGCATTTGTAGGTGACTGGGTGTCAGCGTGGCTTGGGACGGATCTTTGGCGCACGTCTGGTTGGACCGCTGCCATTTTGGCTTTGGCCTTGTGGCTGTGGGCTTGGCGTCGTCAAGACGCCTTTTGGGCGGATGGTATCGGTCCAGCCAGCATCTTGGGGCTGTTGGTGGCTGCCATGTGGTGGGTGACCGGTGTTTGGGGGTGGGTGCCCGAGCATCCGGAAACGCTTGATGAAGTGTTCTTGGGCACCTCCAGCGGCCGAATGGAGGCCATGAGCTTTACTGCGCCTGTTGGGTACTGGCTGGATGCATGGCTTTACTTTAGTGATGGCAGTAAACGTTTGACGGTCGGCATGATGATGGTGCCAGGTGTTTTGCTTGGGGCATGGCTCAGTGCGCGAATGCAAGGCAGTTTTCGTTGGGAAGGTTTTCGCCAGACCTCTGATCTGGTGCGGCACATCCTTGGAGGCTGCCTCATGGGCTTTGGCGCCGTGACAGCCATGGGCTGCACCATCGGGCAAGGTTTGTCGGGGTTGTCTACCTTGAGTTTGATGAGTATTTTGGCGATGTTGGCCATTGCAGTTGGCGCTTATGTCACTTTGCAGTGGGAGATGCGTCAGTGAGTAATTTGATCGCTGACGAGGATCGCCGCTTTGGTGGTTTGCAGCGTCTGTATGGTGTGCAGGCTGCGCAGCGCATTCGCAGCGCTCATGTGGTGGTGGTGGGTATTGGTGGGGTTGGATCCTGGGCTGCTGAAGCGCTGGCTCGCAGCGGCGTGGCACGCTTGAGCCTGATCGACATGGACCATATTGCCGAATCCAACATCAATCGGCAAATCCATGCGCTCAGCACTACCCTGGGGCAAGCCAAGATTGAGGCCATGCGCGAGCGCATCGCCCAGATCCACCCCGGCTGTCAAGTTGATATGGTGGACGACTTTGTTTCGCCAGAGAATTGGCCAGGTCTTCTTGTAGATCGACCCGATGCCGTGATTGACGCCTGCGATCAACTCATGGCCAAGCAAGCCATGACGCTGTGGGCCTTGCGCGAAAAAATGCCGTTTGTGTGTGTGGGTGCAGCAGGCGGCAAACGTCTGGCGCACCAGGTTGATGTGGATGATTTGTCCAAAGTGACACACGACCCCTTGCTGGCGCAATTGCGCTACCGCTTGCGCAAGCACCATGGTGCGCCGCGTGAGGGCAAGCGCATCGGTGTGCGTTGCGTGTTCAGCCGCGAAGCGGTGGCGGGCCCGGATCCTTCGTGCGCGTTGGAGGGTGATGGAACCCTCAACTGTCATGGTTATGGCTCACTGGTGGGCGTGACGGCCACCTTTGGCATGTGCGCAGCCACCGAGGTCATGAATATGTTGATTCAGCCTCGGAAAGGCTGAAAAATCAGGCTATAATTTGCGTCTCTGCAGCGATGCAGAGGAAGAGTGGGACGTTAGCTCAGTTGGTAGAGCAGCGGACTTTTAATCCGTTGGTCGCAGGTTCGAATCCTGCACGTCCTACCACTCCAAAGTCGCCCGACAAAACTTTCTTTGCGGGTGATTTTTTTTGTCAGTCATTCTGGCAAAGGTTTGGGACGTTAGCTCAGTTGGTAGAGCAGCGGACTTTTAATCCGTTGGTCGCAGGTTCGAATCCTGCACGTCCTACCAGATGCAGCCTGATGGTGTTTCACCATCAGGCTTTTTTCTTGCCGGATCGGGCTCAGGCCTGCATGCGCTCAAGCTGTTCAGACAGCTCCATCCAGCGCTCTTCCAATACAGCGATTTCGTCCGTCAGCGTTTTCAGGCGGCGACCAGCTTGCGCAATTTCGGCGGCAGGCAGCGGTGTGCTCAGCTGTTCCTCGAGTGCGCTTTTTTCGAGCTCGATCGCAGCCATGCGCTGCTCGTTTTGCTCGAGCTCCTTTTTCAAGGGGCGCGTTTGTGCGGCCAGTTGCTGGCGGCGCTGCGCTTCCTGCTTGCGTTGCTCGGCGCTGCTCAGGGCCGGTGAAGTGGCGCTGGTCACAGGCACGACTGTGGGCTTCACGGCTGGGGCAGGTTCGAGGGGCGTCTGAGCATTTTTGCCGGCGTTTTTGGCTTCTTCGCGTAGACGCCTGGATTCGTCGAGCAGGTAGCGCTGGTAATCGTCCAGATCGCCGTCAAAGGGCTCGACCATGCCTCGGCCCACCATCCAGAACTCGTCGCACACGGCGCGCAGCAAGGCGCGGTCGTGGCTGACCAGCATGACGGTGCCTTCGAACTCGTTGAGCGCCATCGACAGCGCTTCGCGGGTGGCCAGGTCCAGGTGGTTGGTCGGCTCGTCCAGCAGCAGCAGGTTGGGGCGCTGCCAGACGATCATGGCCAGCACCAGACGGGCTTTTTCGCCACCGCTCATGGTGCCCACGGCCTGCTTGACCATGTCGCCGCTGAAATTGAAGGTGCCCAGGTAATTGCGCAGATCCTGCTCGCGGCTGGGTTCGCCGCTTTGCGGGCCGAGTTCCTTGGCCAGGCGGACCATGTGTTCGAGCGGGTTG
>CAZPTM010000173.1:0-3708 GCA_964589665.1 uncultured Limnohabitans sp.
GCCCCCTGCTGGCCTTGGCAGCAGCACGATTGAGACAGTCCACGATCAGGCGTGCACCTTCCGCCATGCGCGGACCAGCGCGCACCAAAATGTCTGCCTGCGCCTGCGCAAACACACAGACACGCTCCTCTCGCAAAGCCTTAAGCTGCGCCCAGCCTGGGCGCAACAACATGCTTTGGCGCGAACTGTCTCCCGCAATGATGGCGTCGGGCTGCGCACGCACCACAAATTCCGGGTTCACTTTCGGAAAAGGCCCCATGGCTGCAGGCAAGATGTTGCTCACCCCCATGCGCATCAGGTTCTCGCCAATAAAGGAAGACTCGCTGGCCCCATAAGGCGCGGGACTCACCTCCACATACACCCGCTGCGCACGGGCTTGTGGTGTGAGTTGCGCCACCGCTTGGTCCACCCCGGACTGCAGCTCCTGCCAGGTGCGCTGCGCAGTCGTGGACGGCAAATCCAAAGCCTTAGCCACGGTAAACAACACCCGCTGCACATCAGCACGGGTACGAGGCTCCAGCCGCAGCACCGTAACGCCCAAGGCCTGCAAACGATCACCTCCACGGGTGGAACTGGCCATGAGCACCACATCGGGCCGCTGGGCCACCACGGCTTCAATACTGGGGTCTATACCGCCGCCCAACTTGGGCAAAGCTTGCACCGATGCAGGCCAGTTGCTGTAACGGTCCACGCCTACCAGCCTGTCGCAAGCACCCAGGGCACAAACTGTCTCGGTCAAAGACGGCAGCAAGCTGACCACACGGCGCACCGGCGTCTTGATGTTCACCGCCTGTTGCGCATCGTCCTGCACCGTCACGGCTTGGACGTGGAGCATGAACAACGCCAGCACAACCGCCAGCCACCAGGAGCCGTGTTTACGCATGCTGCTGGTCCCAACGTTCAAAAATCTGGCGCAACTGCGCCACGCCATCGGTCAAAGCCGCAGGGCCTGGTTGCAGGATGTCGGCCGATTTGATTTCAAACACCTGCGCGGTCTGAACAGCAGGCACGTCCTGCCAACCCGGGCGTTGCATCACCGACTCGGGTCGAAACTTCTTGCCGCACAAGGAGCCGATGATGATGTCTGGCGCACGGTCTACGATTTGCTGCGGATCGGCAATGATGCGGTCCTTGCCCATAGGCTGCGCCGCCAGTTCCGGAAAAATGTCTTGTCCGCCAGCGATCTCGATCAGCTCGGACACCCAGCGAATACCACTGATGTGAGGACCATCCCACTCTTCAAAATACACACGAGGGCGGCGTTTGAAAGTGGCAGCATGTTCGCGCATGCGGTCCAGATCGGCCTGCATCTGTGTGATACGTTGAATGGCCTGTTCGGCCTGCCCCACCATTGCGCCCACCTGATAGAGCACAGAAAAAATCTCGGCCACGCTGCGTTGGTTGAACACAGTCACCTGCACGCCCGCGCGAATCAGCGCTGCCGCAATGTCGGCCTGCAAATCAGAAAAGCCGAACACGCAGTCCGGCTTGAGAGCCAGGATCTTGTCGATCTTGGCGCTCAGGAACGCACTCACCTTGGGCTTTTCCTCCCGAGCCCGGCGCGGCCGCACCGTATAGCCCGAGATACCCACAATCCGATGCTCCTGCCCCAACACGTACAACCACTCCGTCGTTTCCTCGGTGAGGCAGACGATGCGTTGGGGAGCAAGAGCAAGCGGATTCATCACTTGGGACTGTACTGCAGGGTCAGGTACAAACCGCGTCCGGGCGTGTTGTAGCCATAGGCCAATTGGTATTGCTTGTCGAAAGCATTTTCCAGACGTGCGCGGGCTGTCCAGTTGTTGTCAATCTTGCGGCTGGCATAAAACGACAGGGTTGCATACCCGGGCAAGACAACGCCAGGATTGAAGTTGCTGTCCGGTCGTGCACCTGCAGCGTAGATCTTGGAGCCCAACTCATACCCCGCTACCATGCGCGATAGATCTACAGAACCAAAATGCTTTGCACGACGCGCCTGTTTTAGATTTTGTGTCACGTCCCGCGGATTCTGAAATGTCACCGACGATTTGATGGCGAACCCCTGAACAAGGGCCCGAGCAGTTAATTCAACCCCATTGTTCTCAATATCACCATTAACATACGTATAGGAATTGTTGTAAATGATGGCGTCTTTCGCATTCGACTGAAAATACACGGCTCGCAAGAAAACGTCACCGGCCTGATAGACCGCACCAACCTCTTGAGTGTGGTGAGACTCGGGTCTGATGCCGACATTGCGACTAATTGCATCCGCCGTAGGAACGCTAAAGCCGGTAGATAAAGTTCCCGTCAATTTCCAGAGCGGATTTAGCTGATAGCCCAAACCAAATAGCCCCGTGTTGGCTGTGTAGTCTTTGTCTGTCCCTGCTGTTTGATTTTGCATCCGCAACTCGTCATGGCGTGCATTGAGCTCAGCAGTCACTTGATCCATCCGATGGGAAATGCCTGCGAAGTAACCACTCCCGCGACGGATCAGAGCATAGGCGGCGTTGACTGAGCCACCGCCGTTAAAGTCGTCATTGGTGAAGTCGGCACCAAACGTTGCTTTCGTTTGTGCCTGGATTTCGTAGGTGTTGTTCCAAGTCAAAGCGATTTGCCTACCTTCAAAAAGACTGTTCGTCCAGCCCGCGCTTGGCCAGGGCATCCCATTCACTGAGTCCTCATATTTGAAATCTGATCGTGTCAAGCTGGCTTGACTGATCCAATTTGGAGTGACGACTTGGCGAGCAAACACAGAAGCTGAGGAACTGGTTTTCTTGAATCTATGAACATCGCTAGGCGTGTCCTGCCAGCTGTAACTACTGTCATACCCCGCATCCTGGACGCTGTGACCTAGGCGCACCCCCACATCAGTGTCAGCAGAAATCCGTTTCTCGAGTTTGACCGCCGCAAAGTTGCTTTGGTAACCATCGGCATCAGGATTAGCATAGGTTTTCTGAGTCGTGTTCATCGCTGAAAAACCAGCATATGTCTTGCGGCCAAAATTAACGTCAAAATTAGTATCGTCGGCTTGCCCGCCATATCCTGCAAAAACACTGGCAGTTCTATATGAACCTGCAGACACACTGCCATAGGCCTTGAGTTCTCCTTTACTTTGGCGTGTGGTGACATTGATTACGCCGCCAATCGCACCACTCCCATACAGCGCGCTGGCGTTGCCCTTGAGAATCTCAATCCGCTCGATCTGCTGCAAAGGAAAGTCCGTAATTTGGATAGCTCCAATTTTGTCAGTTTGTACCCGTACACCGTCAATCAGGATGACCGTATTGATGCTATCCTGACCCCGAAGGAAAAGAGACGTAGTGCTACCAGGCCCGCCATTACGACCAAACTCGAAGCCTGCTTCACCTTGCAACATATCTGCCAAAGTCGCTGCCTGCGAGCGTTCAATGTCAGCCCTGGTGATCACAGAAACAGAGGGCAATACTTCGGACAAAGGCTGTTCGATGCGTGAAGCAGAAATCACAATAGGGTTAATTTCTACATTTTGGGCCTGCACATGAGCGACCACTGCCATGGAAATAATGGACAACGCAGGCACAAAGCGTTGCGCACGAAGAGAACGGTTTTTCATAAGAAACAAACAAGTCAATCGCCCTGACCGTCTTCCCCGACAGTGCTGGGCTTAACGACGCGCCATTGCGGACGCGCCACCTTGTTGGCCGGTATCCGGGCTGGCAGATGCGACCTTCATCGCCTTCCCGGGCA
>CAZPTM010000174.1:0-3705 GCA_964589665.1 uncultured Limnohabitans sp.
TGGCTTGCCTGGCTGCCAAAGTGGTGGGACTGGACATTGCGGGTGTGGACGTGGTGACCCCCGACATCACCCAGCCCCTGCACAAAGTAGGTGGTGTGGTGGTTGAAGTCAATGCCGGCCCCAGCCTGCTGATGCACCTCAACCCGGCTCAGGGCACGCCACGCGACGTGGGGCAGGCAATCGTTCAGCACCTCTTCCCGGAAAAGGAAAGTTCGCGCATTCCTGTGGTCGGTCTGATGGGCGACGGTGACACCAGTCGCAAAGCTCAGCTGGTGGCCTGGTTGCTGCACCTCAAAGGCTGGACCACCGGTCTGGCCTGCAGCAATGGCCTGTACCTGAACCAGCGCTGCCTTCAATCGACCGGCGGCATGGACTTTGAAAATGCCCAGCGTTTGTTGGTCAACCGTAACGTGCAAGCTGCCGTGTTCGAAACCGATGTGCGCCACCTGATGACTGAGGGCCTGCCTTACGACCGCTGTCAAGTAGGCATCGTCACCCGCATGCCCTCCACGCAAAACCTGCAGGATCTGTACGCTGGCGAAGACGATCGCATGCCTGGCTACATTCGTACCCAGATCGATGTGGTGCTGCCGACTGGCGCCAGCGTTTTGAATGCCGACATTGACGCTGTGGCCGAGCTCGCCGAGTACAGCGATGGTGCAGTCACGCTGTACGCGCAAGATGGAACAAATCCGCGTTTGCTCACCCACCGTGCGCAAGGCGGGCGTACCGCGTTCTGGCGTGAAGATACGCTGGTCCTGTCTCAAGGCGAACACGAAACCGAGGTGCTCAGCACCCAGCGCCCGGCAGTAGCACGCTTGCTCAAGGATGGCAGTCTCAACCACGAAGACATTCTGGTAGCCGCCTGCGCGGCCTGGGCACTGGAGACTTCGCCCGACCTGATCCGCGCCGGCATCAAGAGCTTTGGCCAAAACGCTCACTCCCACTGACCTACAGACACATTTCAGAGTTATGCAAGTTTCTCGCATCCGTGCCCTCCGTGGGCCCAATCTGTGGAGTCGCCACACCGCTGTTGAAGCCATCGTCAGCTGCGATGCTGCGGACATGCTGATCGCTGGTCTTGAGCAGCAATTGCGCCGGCTCTTCCCGGCCATTGGCCTCATCCGTGCCAGCTCATCAGAGCAGCCTTTATGCCTGGCTCATGCCCTGGAAAAAATCACGCTGGCTTTGCAAGTGCATGCCGGCTGCCCCGTGACTTTCAGTCGCACCACTCCCACCCAGGAAGCAGGCACCTACCAAGTGACAGTTCAGTACTCGGAAGAAGCCGTAGGCCGAAGGGCGCTGGCGCTGGCTGAAGAACTTTGTCAAGCCGCACAAAACGATGGCACTTTCGATGTGGAAGCTGCACTGACAGAGCTGCGCGAACTCGATGAAGACGAACGCTTGGGCCCCTCGACAGGCTGCATTGTGGATGCGGCGCTTGCCCGTGGCATTCCCTTCAAACGCATGACGCGTGGCAGCATGGTTCAACTCGGTTGGGGTTCACAGCAACGTCGCATTCAGGCCGCCGAGACAGACACCACCAGCGCCATTGCCGAGTCCATCGCCCAGGACAAAGACCTGACCAAGGCCGTGCTGCACGCCGCTGGCGTGCCAGTGCCACTGGGCCGCCCCGTCAATAGCCTGGAAGAGGCCTGGCAATTTGCGCAAGAGATCGGCCTGCCCGTGGTGGTCAAACCCCTGGATGGCAACCAGGGCAAAGGCGTGACTGTCAACATCGTCGAACGCGAGCATTTCGGCATCGCGTACAACGCTGCCAGCAAATATGGTCAAGTGCTGGTCGAGAAGTTTCTGCCCGGTCAGGACTTCCGCTTGCTGGTGGTCGGCGACAAACTGGTGGCAGCCGCACGCCGCGAGCCCCCACTGGTGGTCGGTGATGGCGAGCACACGGTACGCCAGCTGGTCGAGCAGGTCAATGCCGATCCACGCCGTGGCGAAGGACATGCCACCTCGCTGACCAAGATCCGTTTTGATGACATTGCTGTGGCTCGCCTGAAGGTGCAAGGTCTGGTCCCGGAGTCCATTCCCGAAAAAGGTCAACGCGTTATCCTGCGCAACAACGCCAACCTCTCCACTGGTGGCACCGCCACCGACGTGACCGATGAAGTACACCCCGAGGTAGCTGCCCGTGCGGTGGCTGCAGCACGCATGGTGGGACTGGATATCTGCGGCGTGGACGTCGTGTGCGAAACAATGCAGCGACCCTTGGAAGAACAAAGCGGCGGCATTGTGGAGGTCAACGCTGCTCCTGGCCTGCGCATGCACCTGACCCCGTCTTACGGCAAAGGCCGAGATGTGGGACAAGCCGTTATTGACTACATGTTCCCTGCTGGCAAGGATGGGCGTGTACCCGTGATTGCGGTCACAGGAACCAATGGCAAAACCACCACCGTTCGCCTCACGGCTCACTTGCTCAAGGCCAATGGCCTGCGCGTAGGCATGACCAACACCGACGGCGTTTACGTCAACGGGCGGCAAACAGATTCCGGTGACTGCAGCGGCCCCAAGAGTGCACGCAATGTGCTCTCGCACCCCGAAGTCGATGCTGCCGTATTTGAAACTGCGCGCGGTGGTTTGCTGCGCGAAGGCCTGGCCTTTGACCGCTGCCAAGTGGCTGTGGTGACCAATATGGGCGCGGGCGACCACCTGGGCCTGAACTACATCACCACGCTGGAAGACCTGTCGGTGCTCAAGCGCGTGATCGTGCTCAATGTGCAGCCTGACGGCATGGCCGTGCTCAACGCCGCAGATCCGGCGGTAGCGGCCATGGGCCCGCATTGCCCGGGCGATGTCACCTTTTTTGCGCTGGACGCACACCACCCTGTTTTGGCCACACATCGCGCTCAGGGCAAACGCGTGGTCTATGTCGAGAGCGGCTCCATCGTGGCCCAAAAAGGCAAACAGGTCGTGCGCATTCCTTTGTCACAAGTGCCCCTGACCCGCAACGGCCAAATCGGGTTCCAGACCGAGAACGTGCTGGCTGCCGTGGGCGCGGCCTGGGCCGTGAACACACCGTGGGATGCGATTGCACAAGGCCTGTCCACCTTCATCAGCGATGTGCAAGGCGTTCCTGGGCGTTTCAATGTCTTTGACTACAAAGGCGCAACCCTGATCGCCGACTATGGCCACAACCCAGATGCCATGCAAGCCTTGGTACAAGCTGTAGACAACATGCCTGCAGGCAAACGCGTGGTGGTGATCAGTGGCGCTGGTGACCGACGCGACGAAGACATCCGTGACCAGACCCGTATTCTGGGTGCTGCGTTCGATGAAGTTCTGCTTTACCAGGACGCATGTCAACGTGGACGTGCGGATGGCGAGGTGGTCGCTTTACTGCAAGAAGGGCTGCAAGGTGCAATGCGAACAAAGCATGTCGAGTCCATCCAGGGCGAGTTCAACGCCATCGACACCGCACTGTCCAGATTGTCAAAAGGTGATCTGTGCCTGATCCTGATTGACCAGGTCGAAGAGGCCTTGGCACACATTCGCCAGCGCGTCGGTCACGCCTGATCAGGAAGCGAGCCAGATGGCCAGTCCGGTACTGGCCATGAACGTCGTCATCCAGGCCATCCACCGTCGCCATGTGGCAGGGCCCTGCTCGGTCAGACGATGCAGCGCGTCTCCAGCCCACAGCGAAAGCAATAGGGCTGCAACCATGCCCAGGCCATTCATGATCGTGGAGCT
>CAZPTM010000175.1:0-2034 GCA_964589665.1 uncultured Limnohabitans sp.
GGGTCTGGGTTGGGTTTAAAAATTCAGTGGTTGTTGTCATGAACTAGGGTAATCCCTGTGTTTTTATGCTGGCCATAACATGCACTTTACTGCATACTGCACAGCAGGCACGATAGTGCATTTATACCTTCAACGCACCGACTTGAACAGTCTTTTATTTCATGACCACTGAACTGCTCCCCAATTTTTTCGCTGGCCGCTGGCAAACCGGTGCAGGTGCAGGCATTGCATTGTTCGATCCGGTGCTGGGCACCGAGCTGGTGCGCGTCTCGAGCGCGGGTCTGGATCTGGCTGAAGGCTTTGCCTTTGCCCGTGAGCAAGGCGGCCAGGCCCTGCGCGCCATGACCTATGCCCAGCGCGCCGCGATGCTGGGCAAGATCGTTGAGGTGCTGCAGGCCCACCGCGACGAGTACTACGCCATCTCCACCGCCAATTCCGGCACCACCACCCGCGACTCGGGCGTGGACATTGACGGCGGCATCTACACCCTGGGCTACTTTGCCAAGCAAGGCGCCGCACTGGGCGATGCCCAATGCCTGCTCGATGGCCAGCGCATCCGCATGGCCAAGGACCCGGCCTACCAGACCCAGCACATCCAGGTCCCCACCGAAGGCGTGGCCCTGTTCATCAACGCTTTCAACTTCCCCAGCTGGGGCTTGTGGGAAAAGGCAGCTCCCGCCTTGTTGGCAGGGGTTCCGGTCATTGTCAAACCCGCCACCGCTACCGCCTGGCTGACCCAACGCATGGTCCAGGATGTGGTCGATGCAGGCGTGGTGCCAGCGGGTGCCCTGTCGGTCATCTGCGGCTCGTCTGCGGGGCTGATGGATCAGCTGCAGCCTTTCGATGTGGTGTCGTTCACGGGTTCTGCCGAAACCGGGCGCATCATCCGCAGCCATCCTGCCGTGAGCGAGCGCTCGGTGCGCTGCAACATCGAAGCCGACAGCATCAACTCCGCCCTGCTGGCCCCGCACGCCATCGAAGGCAGCGAGGCTTTTAACCTGCTGGTGACCGAGGTGGTGCGCGAGATGACGCAAAAGTCCGGCCAGAAATGCACCGCCATTCGCCGTATTTTTGTGCCCCGCGCCGTGTACGACGCCGCCGCTGCCGCCATTGCCGCCAAGCTGGGCAAAACCAGCGTGGGCAACCCCCGAAATGAATCGGTGCGCATGGGCGCACTGGTCAGCAGCGAGCAAAAAGCCGCTGTGCTGGCGGGCCTGGCCCAGCTGAAGACCGAAGCCGAGGTGCTGTTTGACGGCAACACCGCTACCCTGGTCGATGCCGCCGAAACCTCGGCCTGCGTGGCCCCGGTGCTGCTGGGCCACCGCCAGCCCGAACAAGCCCAAGTGCTGCACAGCGTGGAAGTATTCGGCCCTGTGGCCACGCTCATGCCGTACGACAGCGTGGAACAGGCCATGGCCATGATCCGTCGCGGTGAAGGCTCGCTGGTGTGCTCGGTGTACAGCGAAGACCCCGCCTTCACCGCCCAAGTCAGCCTGCAACTGGCCGCTTGGCATGGCCGCATCCACGCCATCTCGCCCGATGTTGCGGCTCTGCACTCGGGTCACGGCAACGTCATGCCCATGAGCCTGCACGGCGGCCCCGGCCGCGCCGGTGGCGGCGAAGAGCTGGGCGGCCTGCGCGCCCTGAACTTCTACCACCGCCGCGCCGCCATTCAAGGCAGCAGCGAGGCGCTGGACCTTCTGGCTGCGCAAGGCGTAGCCTTGCCGCTGTAAACCCTGTACGCGCCGACCTCAAGTACCCGCACAATGGAAACAAAAACAGATCCCCGGAGACACACATGACGACCATTCAGCCGCCTGAGAGCAACTTCAATTTCGCCCAGCACCTGCTGGCTGCCAACGCCAAACGCGCTGACAAAATCGCGCTGATCGACGATGCCGGTCAGCTCACTTACGGCCAATTGGCCGAACAGGTGCGTCGCTTTGCGAGCGGTCTGCAAAAAATGGGCTTGCAACGTGAAGAGCGCGTGCTGCTGCTCATGCACGACAGCAGCGACTGGGTGGTGGCCTTTTT
>CAZPTM010000175.1:2134-3691 GCA_964589665.1 uncultured Limnohabitans sp.
GTGCCCGCCAGCACCCATGTGGACGAACCTGCGTTCTGGCTGTATTCGTCCGGCTCGACCGGCAAACCCAAAGGGACGGTTCATACCCAGGGCAACCTGTTCTGGACCGCAGAGCTGTACGGCAAACCCGTGCTGGGCCTGACCGAAAGCGACACCGTATTCTCAGCCGCCAAACTGTTTTTTGCGTATGGTTTGGGCAATGCCCTGTCTTTCCCCTTGAGCGTTGGCGCGACCGTGGTGCTGATGGCCGAGCGCCCCACTCCACAAGCCGTGTTCAAGCGCATGGTGGATCACCAACCGACCGTGTTTTATGGCGCACCCACCGGCTACGGCGGCATGCTGGCCAGCCCCGATTTGCCTGTCAGATCGCAAGTGGCCCTGCGCATGTGTTCGTCTGCGGGCGAAGCATTGCCGCGTGACATTGGCGAGCGCTGGACGGCGCAGTTTGGCTGCGAAATCATCGACGGCATCGGCTCCACCGAGATGCTGCACATCTTCCTGTCCAACCGCCCGGGCGACGTGCGTTACGGTACCACCGGCAAGCCGGTCGAAGGCTACGAGGTTGAGCTGCGCAACGAAGACGGCAGCGTGATTGAAGGCCACGACCAGATTGGCGACCTCTTCATCAAAGGCCCCAGCAGCGCCCTGATGTACTGGAACAACCGAGAAAAATCGCGCGACACGTTCCGTGGTGAATGGACCAAGAGCGGCGACAAATACACCCGCGACGTGGACGGCTACTACACCTACGCTGGTCGCAACGACGACATGCTCAAGGTCAGCGGCATTTACGTCTCGCCCTTCGAGGTCGAGGCCACGCTGGTGCAGCACCCCGCCATTCTGGAAGCGGCCGTGATCGGCAAGGAAGACAGCGATGGCCTGACCAAGACCAAGGCCTTCATCGTCCTGAAGGCCGGGCAGAGCCTGAGCGAAGACGAGGTCAAGGCCTTCGTCAAGGAGCGCCTGGCGCCCTACAAATACCCGCGCTTCATGGAGTTTGTGGACGAGCTACCCAAAACCGCCACCGGCAAGATCCAGCGTTTCCGCCTGCGCGACCTGGAGCGCGAGCGCGGTTGACGCGCCCTTACCCGATCAGGTGTTCTTGCTGATGGTGATGGTCGGGAACTTGCTGGAAAAGTCCTTGGCGCGTTCGGCCACACGAATGGCCACCTGACGCGCCAGGGCCTTGTAGATGCCCGCCACTTCGCTGTCGGGCTCGGCCACCACCGTGGGGCGACCGCTGTCGGCCTGCACCCGAATGCCCATGGACAGCGGCAAAGCGCCCAAAAAGTCCAGGCCCAGTTCGGCAGCCATTTTCTTGCCGCCTTCAGCGCCAAAAATATGTTCCACATGGCCGCAGTTGGAGCACACATGCATGGCCATGTTTTCCACCAGACCCAGAATCGGCACATCCACTTTTTCGAACATGCGAATGCCCTTGCGGGCGTCGAGCAAGGCAATGTCCTGCGGTGTGGTCACCACCACCGCACCCGTGAGCGGCACGCGCTGGGACAGCGTGAGCTGAATGTCGCCGGTGCCCGGCGGCATGTCCACAAT
>CAZPTM010000176.1:0-3689 GCA_964589665.1 uncultured Limnohabitans sp.
ACGAACTGCAATTGGGGAGCCAGCATCTCAAAAGTACTCATAACATTGCGAAACATAGTCTGCGCTACCGTCAGTGCGGCATACGGCACAGCTGTGATAATGGTTTTCTTTACATCATCCTAAATCATTCGCGCAGGAGAAATCATGCTCAAAGGAAAAACAGCGCTGGTCACCGGCTCTACAAGCGGTATTGGTCTGGGCATTGCCAAAGCTTTGGCTGCCCAAGGTGCCAACATTGTGCTCAACGGTTTTGGCGACGCTGAAGGCCCCAAGGCCGAGATTGCTGCGCTGGGCGTCAAAGTTGCCTACCATGGCGCTGACATGAGCAAAGTGTCCGACATTGAGGACATGATGCAGTTTGCCGCCAGCACCTTTGGCCGCGTGGACATTCTGGTCAACAACGCAGGCATCCAGCATGTCGCGAGAATCGAAGAATTCCCGGTTGATCGTTGGGACGCCATCATCGCGATCAACCTCTCCAGCGCTTTCCATGCCACACGTCTGGCTCTGCCAGCCATGCAGCAGGCCAACTGGGGCCGCATCATCAACGTGGCTTCGGTGCACGGCCTGGTGGCCTCGGCAGCCAAGTCAGCCTATGTGGCGGCAAAACACGGTGTGGTGGGCTTGACCAAAGTCACCGCACTTGAAAACGCGACCACCGGTGTAACCTGCAACGCCATTTGCCCGGGCTGGGTACTGACGCCGCTGGTGCAAAAACAGGTGGATGCCAAAGCGCAGGCCTTGGGCGTGTCCAACGAAGAGGCCAAGAACCAGCTGCTTGGCGAAAAAGAGCCCTCGATGCAGTTCACCACGCCTGAAGAACTGGGCGCACTGGCAGTGTTCTTCTGCTCGCCAGCGGCCAACAACGTGCGCGGTGTGGCCTGGAACATGGACGGCGGCTGGACAGCTCAATAAGAGGCTGATACACAAGGGAGGACGCATGGCCACAGAAGGCAAACGACTCGACAAAATTGTCATCGTCGACGATGACGCCCGTATCCGTGACCTGCTGCGCCGGTTTCTGGCTCAAGAGGGGTTTGATGTGCTGCTGGCAGAGGATGCGCGTGCCCTGCAGCGTATCACCCAGCGCGAGACAGTGGATCTGTTGGTGCTCGATGTGATGCTGCCCGGCGAAGACGGTCTAAGCATTTGCCGTCGTCTGCGCCAGGCGGGCGATAAAACACCCATCATCATGCTGACTGCCAAGGGCGAAGATGTGGACCGCATTCTGGGGCTGGAAATTGGCGCTGACGATTATTTGGGCAAACCCTTTAATCCCCGTGAGTTGCTGGCCCGCATCCATGCGGTTTTGCGTCGTCGCCCAGTCATTGAAGCGCCTGGCGCACCTACTGCTGAGCAAGAGGTTTTACGCTTTGGAGAGTTCAGCTTTGATCTGGCTGCTCGACAGCTCACGCGCAATGGAGAGGAAATTCCGCTGACCACTGGCGAATTCGCCATGCTCAAGGCACTGGTTCGACATCCACGCCAATCGCTCACGCGCGACAAGCTGGCACAACTGGCACGGGGACGAGACTTCGAACCTTTTGACCGTAGCCTGGACGTACAGATTTCACGCTTGCGCAAATTGATCGAAGTGGACCCAGCCAACCCCCGCATTATCCAGACCGTCTGGGGGGTAGGCTATGTGTTTGTGCCGGAGTAAATACCAGTAACCCCCAGGCCATGAACGCAGGTATGCATATGACAACTCCTGGCCCCAGACTGCACCTGGGCCTGTTTTGGCGTACCTTCATCTTGCTGACACTTCTCGTCTCGGCAAGCACCCTGGCCTGGATGCAAACCTTTCGAACGCAGGAGTTTGAGCCCAGCATCAGGCGCAATGCGCAGCAAATTGCCTCGGTAGTCAACCTCACGCGTACCGCACTTCGCCACTCCGATGCCATTGCGCGCGTCGCCCTGCTCAAGTCTCTGGCCGACGAAGAGTCGGTGGTCATCACAACCCGTGAACCCGGCGATCAATTTATACCCTTTGGCAAAACTGCCATCGAAGAGCGCTTATCCCAGGTGTTGATAGCTCGCTTGGGCAAGAAAACTGTCCTTGCATCAGAGGTCAATGGGGAGCCCGGACTTTGGGTTGGCTTCAAGATGGAGCGAGACAGTTACTGGCTTCAAATGGACCCCGATCGTTTAAAGCCCATTGGCGGTAAATCCTGGTTGCAATGGATGATGCTCACGTCATTGCTGTCATTGGTTGGCGCCGCCTTGATTGCTGGCCTGATCAACCATCCTCTGAAACGGCTGTCTCAAGCCTTTGCCCGCATGCGCGATGGGGATATGCAAGGCCCGGAACTGGACGAGCAGGTACGCATTGACGAGATTCGTGAGGTCAACCAAGGCTTCAACAGCATGGTGCACAAACTTCAACAGGCCGAGCAAGAGCGCAGGCTCATGTTGGCGGGTATCTCCCACGATTTACGCACCCCACTTGCACGACTGCGGCTAGAAACCGAGCTCAGCGTGGCCGATACGCAAACACGTGATTTGATGTCTGCAGACATCACGCAGATGGACCAGATCATCAGCAAGTTCATGGACTACGCCCGCGCAGGCGAAACGCCCATGCATGCCGTACTCTTGGCGGGATTGGTCAGCCGCAGCATTACCCCTTTCAGAAACAACAAGAACATGCACATCGAGGTCAACGTTCCAGAGGATCTTCTGGTGCTGGCCGATGAAATCGAGTTAGGTCGTGTGTTTGACAACCTCCTGGAAAACGCACGCCGCTATGGGCAAAGCCTGGAGGACGGCGTTTCCCGCATTCACATTACGGCCGCGTCTATGGACAAAAATATGGTGCGCATCACACTGACAGATCAGGGCGCCGGCGTCAGCCCTGATGCGTTGGTACAGCTTACCCAACCTTTTTTCAGGGCCGACAGTGCCAGAACATCGGCCATGGGCTCGGGTTTGGGCTTGTCGATTGTGGAGCGCTCGATTAAGCGCATGGGCGGACAGCTGGAGTTTTCGACGCCCGAAACGGGTGGCCTGCAGGCCAGCATAACTCTCAGATTGGCTTGATAACGTCTGCCCCCAGTGTCATTGCAAGCCACCAGGAGACGAAGCAATACCCCTCAGCCTCGCTGTAACAGCACCACTGCCCGGGCTTCCATGCTTTTGCCCTCACCCACAGGCCCCAGTTTCTCAGCCGTCTTGGCTTTGACATTCACCTGGTCTTCACCCACACCCAGCGCTTTGGCTACCGAGGCGCGAATGGCAGGCATGTGCAGCGCCAGCTTGGGTGCTTGCGCCACGATGGTGCCGTCCACATTGACCAGCTCCCAACCTTGCGCACGCACCCGGCACATGGCCTCGGCCAGCAACACGGCAGAGTCTGCGCCTTTGAACTGCGCATCGGTATCCGGAAAGTGACGTCCAATGTCGCCCAGCCCCGCAGCACCCAAGACGGCATCTGTGATGGCGTGCAGCAGCACATCGGCATCGGAATGCCCCAGCAAGCCCAAGGTATGCGGAATATGGACACCGCCCAAAATCAGTTTGCGGTCTGGAGCCAGGGCATGCACATCCCAGCCTTCACCGATACGAATGTTCATTTGCATGTCCTGCCTTGAATTCTGCTTTGAAGAAGGGCCTCAGCGAAAGCGAAGTCGGCCGGGTAAGTGACTTTGAAGTTCTGCGCCGAGCCCTCCACCAGGCGCGGCTGCAAACCC
>CAZPTM010000177.1:0-3685 GCA_964589665.1 uncultured Limnohabitans sp.
CCAAGCGCTTGACGCGCTTTTTGACCTTGACCTCGACCTCGGCCATCAGCAGGTCAGACAACTCTTCTTCCACACGACGTACATCGCGTGACTTTTCCTTTTTGGGCTTTTGCGTGACGAGCTGAAACTCCGCGCCAAGTTTCTTGGCCAGGCTTTCAGCCTCACGCACCGACATCTTGCGGGCGCTGATCTGGTTGGCTGCCGTGATCTGGGTCGCCCTGTCCAGCACCAACAAAGCACGGGCGTGGCCCATGTCGATATCACCAGCCATCAGCATGGTCTGCACCGGCTCGGCCAAATTGAGCAGGCGCAGCAGGTTGCTGGCCGCACTGCGCGAACGGCCAACGGCTTGCGCCGCCGCTTCGTGAGTGAGTCCAAACTCTCGCACCAGGCGTTGCAGGCCCTGGGCCTCCTCTAACGGGTTCAGGTCTTCACGCTGGATGTTTTCGATCAGTGCCATAGCTGCGGCGGCCTCGTTGGGCACATCGCGCACCAGCACCGGCACCCGGTCCAAGCCGGCCAGACGGGAGGCCCGGAAACGGCGCTCACCGGCAATGATTTCGTACTTGCCGGCGTTGTCGCCCTCGGTCAGCTTGCGCACCAGAATCGGCTGCATGATGCCTTGGGCCTTGATGGATTCAGCCAGCTCGTACAAAGCGCCTTCGTCCATGCGGGTGCGTGGCTGGTACATGCCCGGGACCATCTCATCCAGGGACAGGGTGGATGGCGTTTCCGTAGCGGTCACACCAGCCTCGGTCACCGGTATGTCCAGCACTTTTGGACCCAACAGGGCTTCAAGACCGCGACCCAGACCTTTGGGTTTTTTGGTAACCATTTTTATTCCTTCATCATTGTTTGCAGCAGGGCGTGTCCCGCAGGCCAATCGCCCAAGCCTGACTCGGCGTTGATATGTCCGCACGCGCCCAGATTGACCCACTGTGCGCCCCAGTCCTGAGCCAAACCCTGTGCACGCTCAAGAGAGCAGTAGGGGTCGTTTTCGCTGCCCACCAGGATGGCCTTGAAGGGCAGACGTTGCCGCGCTATTGGCGTCCAGCTGTGCAACACCGACATCAACTGCGGCTGCTCAACATCGCCTGGTGCCACCAGCAAAGCACCTTGCACCTTCCCCACATGCCTCGACACGCGTGCCCAAGCCGCCACCTGAATGCAGCCCAGACTGTGCGCGGCCAGAACAACGGGCGCCGGACTGTCACCCACCACCTCGTCCAGACGCGTCAACCAGTCACCTCGCAGTGGGCGCATCCAGTCACTTTGCTCGACCACGGCATAACCATGCGCCGCCACCCATCGCATTTGCCAATGCTCTGGGCCGCTGCCTTGCCAGCCGGGAAGGATCAGAACCTGGGGGGACATCGTCACAGGGTCGGCGCGCGTTGCACCAGTTCTTTGGCGAACTCTACAAAGGCGACGCTGCCTTTGGCCGAGGGATCAAAAACCACGCCGGGCAGCCCGTAACTCGGTGCCTCGGCCAGGCGCACATTGCGCGGGATCACAGTGTTGAACACCTTGTCGCCGAAATGGCCCTTGAGTTGCTCACTGACCTGTTGCTGCAAGGTGATACGCGGGTCAAACATGACACGCAACAAGCCAATGATCTTGAGGTCGCGGTTAAGGTTGGCATGCACCTGTTTGATGGTGTTGACCAGGTCGGTCAAGCCCTCGAGTGCAAAGTATTCGCACTGCATGGGGACAATCACACCATGTGCGGAGCATAGGCCATTGAGCGTCAACATCGACAGGGATGGCGGGCAATCAATCAGCACAAAATCGTAGTCTGCATCGACCACCGCTAAGGCGTTTTTCAGGCGCTGGTCCCGTCGCTCCAACTCCACCAACTCGACCTCGGCACCCGCCAGTTCGCGGTTCGCCCCCAGAACGTCATAACCGCACTTTTCGGCACGGATGCCGGCCTCCGCCACACTGGCAGACTCCAGCAGGACGTCGTAGACACTGAGCTCAAGCTCACGCTTGTCAATGCCCGAGCCCATGGTCGCATTGCCCTGCGGATCCAGGTCCACCAGCAACACGCGCTGGCCGACTTTGGCCAAGCCAGCAGCGAGGTTGACAGTGGTGGTGGTCTTGCCGACGCCACCTTTTTGGTTGGCAATGCAAAAAATTTTGGCCATGGTGCACTCAGATACGCAATGCCTGAAGTGTACCTGCCCGGCGCCGCTTCATTGACGCTTAACGCAGAGGCGCGTCGTTCAGTGTGGTGAGGGCGTGGTCGGTCGCATCCAGACCATGCAGCGCTCAACATCCAATCCTGGAACATGCAAAGGTTCCACGTGAAACACCTGCACGCCTTGGGGCAATGCATCGATTTCTTCTTGGGGGTGTTTGCCCTTCATAGCCATCCAGACGCCATTCGGAGCCAAGGCACCACGAGACCAATTCACGAAGTCTGGCAAAGCAGCAAAGGCCCGACAGCAAATCACATCAAAGGGGCCACTCAGGCTCTCGACCCGGGCATGGATGCCACGCAGATTGGGCAGCTTCAGGCTCGCCGCCACCTGCTGGATAAAGGCCGCCTTCTTGCCGACCGTGTCCACACAGCTGATGTCCAGCTCCGGGCGACAAATGGCCAGCACGATACCAGGCAACCCGCCGCCAGAACCCACATCCAGCACCTTGGCTGCAGCGCCGCCAGTATGTCGAAGCAAAGGGGCTACAGCCGTCAGGCTGTCGAGCAGATGGTGGGTCAGCATTTCCTGCGGGTCGCGGACGGCCGTCAGGTTGTAAACCTTGTTCCATTTCTGGATCAGGACCAAGTAGCCCTGGAGTTGATCGAGCTGGACATCACTCAGAGTCAACCCAAGCTCTGTCGCGCCCAATTTCAAGGCGGCCAGCACATCACTCATACCGATTGGCTTTCTTCGGTCGGCGAACGAAAGCCCTTGAAACCACCCTTTTTCAGGTGGATCAACAGCAAGGAGATGCTCGCCGGGGTGATACCCGAAATGCGTGAGGCCTGGCCCAACGTTTCAGGACGATGCTTGGCCAACTTCTGGCGCGCCTCAATCGACAAAGCCGAGACCTGCATATAGTCGAGGTCAGCAGGCAACTTGAGGCCTTCGTAATAGGCCGCACGACCCACCTCTTCTTTTTGGCGATCGATGTAGCCAGAGTACTTGGCAGCAATTTCCACCTGCTCCACTACAGCTTCCGTCAAGTCGCCCAGCGTTTCACGTGAAACATCAAGGCTGGCATGACGTGCGTCATTCATCCCCATCAAGTCGACATAACTCACACCGGGACGGCGCAACAGGTCAAACAAGTTGTATTCGTGATCGATTGCTTTTCCCAACACCCGTGCAGACTCTTCAGCCGGCAGGTTACGCGGGTTCACCCAGGTGGCCTTGAGGCGCTCTGTTTCACGTGAAACGGCATCGCGCTTGCGGCAGAACGCGTCCCAACGAGCATCGTCAACCAACCCCATCTGGCGCCCGACTTCCGTCAAACGCATGTCGGCGTTGTCCTCACGCAACTGAAGGCGAAACTCAGCGCGACTGGTAAACATGCGGTAGGGCTCGGTTACGCCCTTGGTGATCAGGTCATCCACCAGCACGCCCAGGTAGGCCTGGTCGCGACTGGGTGTCCAGGCACTTTCGCCACGGCACTGCAAAGCAGCATTGATGCCGGCGAACAAGCCCTGGGCCGCCGCCTC
>CAZPTM010000178.1:0-3663 GCA_964589665.1 uncultured Limnohabitans sp.
CATCGGCTTTGAGCGCATCGGCAAATTCAACCAAGGTCACGTGCTCGACAATGCCCGCCAAGTCGATGGCGGCTTCGACGCCCGAGTTGCCGCCACCAATCACGGCCACGCGCTTGCCTTTGAACAAGGGGCCGTCGCAGTGCGGGCAGTAGGCCACGCCTTTGTTTTTGTACTCGGCTTCGCCGGGCACGTTCACATTGCGCCACCGCGCACCGGTAGACAGGATGACGCTCTTGGCTTTGAGCACGCCGCCGTTTTCCAAGCGCACTTCGGTCATGCCGCCCGCTTGTGCCGCAGGCACGATCTGGCTGGCGCGCTGGAGATTCATGATGTCCACGTCGTAGTGACGCACTTGGGCCTCCATTTCGGCCGCGAGTTTGGGTCCGTTGGTCTCGAGCACCGAGATGTAGTTTTCAATCGCCATGGTGTCGTTCACCTGGCCGCCAAAGCGCTCAGCAGCCACGCCCACGCGGATGCCTTTGCGGGCGGCGTACACGGCAGCGGCTGCACCAGCGGGGCCACCGCCGACGATGAGCACGTCATACGGGGCTTTCTCGCTGAGCTTGGCTGCGTCGCGGGCGGCAGCGCCGGTGTCGAGCTTGGCCACAATTTCTTCCACGTTCATGCGACCCGAGCCAAACACCTGGCCGTTCAAAAACACCATGGGCACGGCCATGATTTGGCGCTCTTCAACCTCTTTCTGGAAAGCGCCGCCTTCAATCACCACGGTCTTGACCTTGGGGTTGACGATGGCCATGAGCGAGAGCGCTTGCACCACGTCCGGGCAGTTGTGGCAGCTCAGGGACATGTAGACCTCGAAGTTGTAGTCACCGTCCAGCGCTTTGATGCTGTCGATCACGTCTTGCTCCACCTTGGGTGGGTGGCCGCCGGTCCAGAGCAGGGCCAATACGAGCGAGGTGAACTCATGGCCCAGCGGCAGGCCTGCAAAGCGCACGCCTTGTGTTTCACCTTCGCGGGCCACCACAAAGGACGGCTTGCGTGCATCGTTGCCCGAGGTATCCAGCGTGACCTTGTCTGACAGGCTGACGATGGTCTCCAGCAGGCTTTTCATGTCGGCAGCCGTCTCGCTGCCGTCGAGCGAAGCGATCAGGCGGATCGGTTGACGCAGCAGGCCGAGGTATTGCTGAAGCTGGGCTTTGAGGGTGTCGTCGAGCATGGTGTTCTCCTGTCAAAAGGTACAAGAAGGGTGAGCAAAACCCGGACTCTTGCACACGTGGTACCAGTCCAAAATCTTCAAGGTTGGGGGATTCGCTGAGCACAGCACACGGGGACCCCATGCACTGCACTCAACGCCCTGACAAGCAGGGCACTGTCAAGATTTAGATCTTGCCAACCAGGTCGATCGAGGGTGCCAAGGTCTTGGCGCCTTCTTTCCACTTGGCGGGACATACTTCACCGGGGTGAGCAGCGGTGTACTGCGCAGCTTGCAGCTTGCGCAGGGTTTCCGACACATCACGTGCGATTTCGTTGGAGTGCACTTCCATGGTCTTGATCTGGCCATGGGGGTTGATGATGAAGGTGCCGCGCAGAGCCAGTCCTTCTTCGGGAATGTGCACGCCAAAAGCGTTGGTCAACACGTGAGTGGGGTCGCCCACCAGGGGGAACTTGGCCTTGCCGACAGCGGCAGAGGTTTCGTGCCAGACCTTGTGCGAGAAGTGGGTGTCTGTGGTCACGATGTAGACCTCAGCGCCAGCTTTCTGAAATGCTTCGTAATTGTTAGCTGCGTCTTCAATTTCGGTGGGGCAGTTGAAGGTGAAAGCAGCCGGCATGAAAATCAGTACGGACCACTTGCCCATCAGACTTTGTTCGGTCACTTCAATGAACTTGCCGTTATGGAATGCCTGGGCCTTGAAGGGCTGGACTTGGGTATTGATCAAAGACATTGCTATTTCCTTTCGAGGTTTGCAGGGAGTGAAAAACTTTTGATGAGCGTAATGGTATCCGAATGAAGGCAATAGAAGATTTGAAATCGATTAATAATATCTATTGCACCCATAGCGAGGACTAGGCACGGATCAGTGCCCAAAGCATGCAAAGCCACCCCAGCATAAAGGCTGAGCCCCCCCATGGAACCAGCCCTCGCGCTGCCTGCCAGTCCAGAAGCAAACGCAGGTCAATGTTGATACTGAACAGCACAATGCCCAGTGCAAACAGGCCAGCAGCAACGCACCAGACCATTCGCCTTGAGCCTTGTGTGCTCCACAGCAAAGCCACCAACATGGCTAGGGCATGAAACTGCATCATCTGCTGTGCCGAGGCAAAGCTGGCAGGAATGCCTTGGGCAAACACAGGCAAATGGGCAGCCATCGCTCCCAGCACCACGCTGGCCAAAGAGGACAGCACTGCAAAAACACCCAGCAAACGAGCAGGTAAAGGCAAACGACGACTTGAATCCAGAAAGGCACTCATCCTTAGGTCTCCTGCCATTTTTCAAAAACTCTAACTAACATGGGTCGAGTAAAGTTCGCACCGTTATCGTCGCAATGCGGCGCGAAAGCTTGAGCAATTCGCACCAGCAAATCCGCATCAATATCCAGGTGCATAAAACTAGGCTTGAGCATCCGAGCTTCAAAAGCGGCAAAGTCTGCAAAATGAACAGGTTGCGTGAACCGAATCGGCCCTCGCTCTTGCCACAGGCCCTGGCGTGTGAGCCTGTCGAGTGCGGCTTGCGCCGCAGCGCGCACCACGCCTTCGTCGTTGTAGATTCGAACGATCTCGTTCAATGTGCCTGCGTATACCGGCTCGGACACATAAAGCAAACCGCCCGGCTTGAGCACGCGCCAGACCTCTTGCAAAGCCCGATCCATATCGGGAACCGGCACATGGTGCAAGGACTTGAGCATGATGGCGGCATCAAAACACGCGTTGTCAGCTGGCACTTGTACTGCAGATGCAAGTTCAAAGCGCATTCCCTCCATTGGTTCTTGCGCATTTCGAGCCATGGCCCGTTCATCAAGGTCCACCCCAAGATAGCTTCGACCGGGGGCTTGAGCCATCCATTGCCGAGCAAGTCGCGCACGACCACAGCCCAGCTCAATCATGCGTTGGACACCCGTTCCGAGACAGCTTTGCAAAACCTGCAGTTCATCGGGCACCACTTCCCCCTCGTGACTCATAGATCCTCCAATTTTTGATCTTGCTCAATATGCAGCAGCATAGTGCCACAGGCTTGCGATAAATCATGGTCCACGACTGAAATGGATTTGAAATGAACACACCCCAACAGGAGATGACCATGAAAGCATTGATCGACCTCTTTTCCACAGACTACGGCCTGATGAGTTTGGCTGGTATCTTGTTCATGATTGGCATGGCGGTGTTTTTCATTCGCCTGTTTCTCAACAAAATCAAATAAACACCTGCCCGCTTGCCGTGGGTTTGTGTTTCGTTCCAGTGCAGGCATAATTGACGTTTACGTAAACGTCAATTAACTGCAGTATCTGCAAGGAGCGAGACATGGACATTCAAGGCAAGGTTTTCATCGTCACTGGCGGTGCATCGGGACTGGGCGAAGGCACAGCGCGCATGTTGGCGGCCAACGGCGGCAAGGTTGTCATTGCCGACATGCAAGCTGAAAAAGGCGAAGGCATCGCCCAAGAACTGGGCGGCGCCTTTGTCAAATGTGACGTCAGCAACGAAGCC
>CAZPTM010000179.1:0-3588 GCA_964589665.1 uncultured Limnohabitans sp.
GTATCCCGCAGGGCTACCCCGACTACGTGTTGCACACCATGGTGCGGGTGATGCGCGGCGGCGAAGAGGTCAAGATCTCCAAGCGTGCGGGCAGCTACGTGACGCTGCGTGACTTGATTGAGTGGACCAGCAAGGATGCGGTTCGCTTTTTCCTGCTCAGCCGCAAGCCTGATACCGAGTACATCTTCGACATCGATCTGGCGCTGGCACAAAACAACGACAACCCGGTCTATTACGTGCAGTACGCACACGCACGCATTTGCTCGGTACTGGCCACGTTCAAAGAGCAGGGCGGCGATGTGGCCACGCTGGCGCAGACCGACCTGTCTGCCCTGACCGGATCACAGGCTCAAGCTCTTATGCTCAAGCTGGCGCAATACCCGACCATGCTCACGGCTGCGGCGCAGGACTTTGCGCCGCACGATGTGACGTTCTACCTGCGCGAGCTGGCATCGCTGTACCACTCCTACTATGACGCTGAACGCATTCTTGTCGACGACGAAAGCATCAAACGAGCCCGGTTGGCCTTGGTCGCTGCCACGGCGCAAGTGCTGCGCAATGGCCTGAAAGTGCTAGGGGTATCAGCACCGACCAAAATGTGAGGGAGATGAGCATGCATGCACAACGCGGCGGAACGTTTTTAGGTTTCATTCTGGGTCTGGTGGTAGGCCTGGGTGTAGCACTGGGCGTGGCGATTTACGTCATGAAAGTGCCCACGCCTTTCTCCAACAAGGTCGGCACATCCAACAGCGAGGCCTCTAGCGATAGCAAAAAAGACTGGAATCCCAACAGCGTGCTGCAGCCCAAGGCTCCGGCAGAAACACCTCAAGCTCCCGGCTACGAGTCTGCCAACCCAGCTGTTGCCAAACCAACAGCCCCCACTGTCACAGCTCCACCATCGCCGAGTCCAGCCAGCAAACCTGCGGCTGCACCTGCAGTGAACGCGGACCCCCTGGGCGATTTGGCCAAAACACAAATGGGAATGAGCACCTCGTCTGCCGACACCCAGTCTGTGGTCGACCCGTACAGCTACTACATCCAGGTCGGCGCTTTTCGTACGAGCAACGATGCGGACGCCATGCGCGCCAAACTGGCCTTGCAAGGCTTTGATGCCAAAGTGTCTGAGCGTGAGCAATCAGGTCGCACCGTTTATCGCGTTCGCCTGGGTCCGTTTGACTCCAAAGCCAATGCGGAAACCATGCGCTCTCGCCTGGATAAACAAGGGGTTGAAAACACCTTGGTGCGCGTGCAACGTTGATTTGTTGAAAGGACTTGCCCATGAAACGTCGTGACCTCGCCCTGGCCATTGCCGGCACCAGTTTGATTGCAAGCGTCAGCTGGGCTCAGCAGCGCAGCTTTGCTGAAGGCACCGACTACCTGCAATTGCGCCAGAAAGTTGCCAGCGATGCTGGCACGGGACAAGTGGAAGTCATTGAGTTCTTCTGGTACAGCTGCTCTCACTGTTTCCAGTTTGAACCGCAGTTCGCACAGTGGCATAAAGCCCCTCCCAAAGGTGTGGTGGTCAAGCGCGTACCTGTTGCGTTTCGTGAAGACTTTGCACCTCAGCAACGGCTGTACTACACCCTTGAAGCCTTGGGCTTGGTCGAGAAGCTACACGGTGCAGTGTTCAACGCCATTCACATGCAGAAAAAACCGCTCAAGACCGATGCTGAGATCCTGAGCTGGATCGGCCAGCAAGCGGGTGTGGACGGCACCAAATTCCAACAGACCTACCAATCATTTGGTGTGGCGTCCAAGGTGCGTCGCGCTACGCAGCTGCAAAACGAGTACCACATTGAAGGCGTGCCTTCATTCGGTATTGCCGGTCGCTTTTACACAGATGGCTCCATGGCTGGCGGCATGTCCCGCGCCTTGCAAGTGGTCGAGAGTCTGGCCGCCCGCGCCCTCAGCGGTCGCTGAGTTAACACACAGCAGAAAAAAATAGGGCCGTACCACCGTGCGGCCACTGTGTCGGCCTACAATAAAAGCAAGAATCGCGCCGACATGAGCAAAAACCTCGCCCTTACCTTGTCCCTTGTCGCTTGTCTGTGGACCCCATGGTCTGTGCAGGCCGAGAAGGCCGACCGCCAGGCCCCAATGAACATCGAGGCCGACAGCATGCGACATCAAGAGGCCGACCAGATCACCCAGTTTCTAGGCAATGTGGTCGCCACAAAAGGCTCCTTGGTTTTGCGTGCTGCGCGGGTAACTGTCAAGCAGTTCCCCGACGGCCGCCAGCTTGCCGAGCTCACGCCAGAGACCGGCGAACGCGTCTTCTTTCGCCAAAAACGTGAAGGCCTTGACGAATTTGTCGAAGGACAAGCCGAGTGGGCCCAGTACGACAGCCAAGCCGATGTGCTGACCCTGCAACGCAAGGCTGAATTGCGCACCCTGCGCGGCACCCAACTGGCCGACCGCGTACAGGGCAACACCATCGTCTTCAACAACACGGCCGAGACCTACACTGTAGACGGGCAAGCGCGCAACAGCGCCAGCGCACCAAACCAGCGCGTCAAAGCCACCTTGAAGCCGCGTGAACCCAGCCCCGCAACCAACAACACCGGCGCCACCAGCCCTGCGCCCAAATTGCGCACCAGCCCGCCCCCCGCACAATGAGTCTCACACCAGCTTCCCGATTGAGCGCCAGCCACCTTCGCAAAGCCTATGGCAGCCGCCAGGTGGTGCACGACGTCTCGGTCAGCGTCAACAAAGGGGAAGTTGTCGGCCTGCTCGGTCCCAACGGCGCAGGCAAGACCACTTCGTTTTACATGATCGTGGGCCTGGTGCCTGCGGATGGCGGACGCATCGAGATTGATGGCGAAGACGTCACCCGCATGCCGATCCATAAACGCTCGCGCATGGGCCTGTCCTACCTGCCTCAGGAAGCCTCGATTTTTCGCAAGCTCAATGTGGCTGAAAACGTGCGCGCCGTGCTGGAGCTGCAAACCGATGAGGCCGGCAAACCCCTGAGCGAGCGCGAAATCGATCATCGCCTGCAAGCCCTGCTGGCGGATCTGCGCGTGGATCATTTGCGCGACTCTCCGGCCGTGGCGCTGTCGGGCGGAGAACGCCGCCGGGTGGAAATTGCCCGCGCCCTGGCCACGCAGCCTCGCTTTATCTTGCTCGACGAACCCTTCGCCGGCATCGACCCCATTGCCGTGATCGAGATCCAGCGCATCATCGCCTTCCTCAAGCAACGCGGTATCGGCGTGCTGATCACCGACCACAACGTGCGCGAAACATTGGGCATTTGTGACCAGGCCTACATCATCAGTGAAGGGCGTGTGCTCGCTGAAGGTTCACCCGACGACATCGTGGCCAACGCCGATGTGCGCCGGGTGTACCTGGGTGAACACTTCCGCATGTAAGGCCTGACATGTCCATGAAACCAGGTCTGTCGCTGCGGATGTCGCAGCACCTGGCACTCACGCCCCAGCTGCAGCAATCAATCCGCTTGTTGCAGCTGTCCACGCTGGAGCTGAGCCAGGAGGTCGAGCAGATGCTCGACGACAACCCCTTTCTGGAAGTCGACCACGAAGCCAGCGAGCGCGAGGCCTTTGGCCTGGAACAGGCCGACACCCGCACCAG
>CAZPTM010000180.1:0-3574 GCA_964589665.1 uncultured Limnohabitans sp.
GCCGAACGCGATCTGGTGTTTCAGCCTTTCTACCGCACCTTGGGAACCAATGTGGATGGCTCGGGGCTGGGCTTGCCTATCGTGCGCGAGATCGCAGAGCGGCATGGTGCGGAAGTGTCGATTGACGCATCACGCCCGGGAGCGAACAGGCCGGGGGCGTGCTTTACGGTGCGCTTTAATCGACGCACCTGAGTGGTTTGTGCCTTAGGCGATGGCCGATGCGCTCATGTCCAGTTGCAGACGTTCGCGCTCCATGACGCGTGCCACAGCGGGCTGCGCTGCCACCTTCTGCACAAAGGCCCACAGCTGCGGGTGGGCTTGCGGACCAATACCGGCAATGGTGCCCCAGCGGGTGAGCGTTAGCGCGTAGGCGTCCAGCGGTCCGAAATGCTCGCCGGACAGCCAGGAGCGGCCCGCTTCGTTGTTAGCTACAACCAAGGCTTCGAGCTCAGCAAGCAACTTTTTGTACTGGCCGATCGCGTGTTGGCGAATAGCGGCCTGGGCTTCCGACTGGTCGGTGAACTTTGCCGGCATGAAGATGTGGGTGAACGTCGGGTGCACCGTGTTGTTCATCCACGCAAAGGTCGACAGTGCCCGCGCGCGCTCCAGATGGCTGGTGGGCAGGAAGTTCTGGCCCGGGAAGACCATGTCCAGGTACAGCGTGATGGCCACGATTTGCGAAATCACATTGGCATCGTGCGTGAGCACCGGCACCTGGCTGCGCGGGTTGATGAGTTTGTAGTCTTCGGTGTATTGCTCGCCCTTGTGCAGCTTGACAGGGGTGGGCTCGAAGTTGGCACCACTCATCTCCAACAAAACATGGGGAACAAAAGAACAAGCGCCTGGGGCGTAAAACAGTTTCATGGTCATCGCAAGTCTCCGTTATGGCGTAGATGAGGGGAAAGGGGTTGTTGCCGCTGCAGGTGCAGCGCCCATGGTGGCCTCAACGTTTATGACCTTGAGAGCCTGGGGTGCTACTGGCGCCTGAGCCTGTGTCTCGGGGTGCGGCGTGGTCGGTCCCCAACCCCAGCGCGAGAAAATGCCAGCCGTCCAGCTCAGCACCAGTAAATTGAAAATCAGCAAAAGCACAACCAGGCTGCGCAGCATCATGCATGTCCTTTACACAAAGGGGTGAGGCCTGACGCTCACCTCGGCACTGTTGACCAGCACCAAACCCTGTTTTGTCTCCAATCGTAGCGCACCCACACGGTCAACGCCTAATGACAGGCCTTGCTGGCCGTCGCTGGTCCAGACGGTGCGGCCCTTGAGGGCATCGCGTGCATCAAAAGCGGGTTGCCAGGGGGCAAACCCTTTTTCTTGGAAATCCAGCAAGGCGCGAACGAGTGGGCCTGCGATCAGCCCCAAGGCCTGGGGTGCGGTCATCTTCGGCGATATCTCTTGCAAAGCCGCTGGGGGCGTGCGCAAAGTCTGCGTTGCATGCACGGGCCGGATATTGATGCCCATGCCCACCACCACATGGCTGTGCTCGCCTGTGCTGGCCGCCTCTACCAGAATGCCGGCAAGCTTGCGGTCGTGCCACCACAAATCGTTGGGCCACTTCAGCCGAATGTCTGGGTGCAGGCTTTGTGCTGCCGCCAGGCCGACCAGCAAGGACAGACCAGACCAATCACGCGGAGCATAGGGCAGACCGATGGAGAAGGTCAGCGCATCACCGGGCTCGCTGGCCCATTGCCGGCCTTGTCGGCCCCGGCCAGCGCTTTGGTGCTCAGCCACCAGCAAGGTCGGTTCGGTGAGACCCGCACGGGCTCGGCGCATCAGTTCTGTGTTGGTGGAGTCCACCTCCGGCAACACCTCAACGGTAAAGCCGGGCAGTGCAGGGGCAATTTCTTCCCAAATGGCTTCAGCAGGCCACACCGACATCTCAGGCCTTTTTCTTCTTGCCCGACTTCTTCTTTTTCTTTTGGCTGGGCGTCTTGGGTGTGTCGGGCCGATCCTTGGGGGCCAGCAAAGTGCCGCGACAAGCTTTGGCGCCACACCAGCAGGGGTACTCGGCCTTGAGCTTCTTGGTGTAGGGTTCGTCGATGATCAGGCCGTAGTCGTAGTTGAGCTCTTCGCCGGCCTTGATGTTGCGCAGCGCCTTAATGAAGATGCGGTCGTTTTCTTCGTCGGCTTCGCAGTTGGGGTCGCAGCTGTGATTGATCCAGCGTGAGGAGTTGCCGCCATACAGGGCGTCAATGACCTTGTCCTCGTTCACATGGAAGTAGAACGTGTGGTTGGGGTCTTTGGGGTCGTGGGGGTGGCGGTCTTGCGCCTCGTCCCAGGTGATGACTTCGCCCACGTATTCGATGATGGTCTCGCCCTCGGCAAGATCCTGCAAGGCAAACACGCCTTTGCCGTGTACGCCGGAGCGACGAACCTGGATACGACGGGTCGATTTGGGGGCGGCAGTTTTGGGCACGGCAAAAAATTTGGTATGTTGAATGTAGGCGAGCGCGCGCACGTACGTACATGTGTGCGTGCGCGCACGCGAGAAATGCATTGTATAGAGAGCGGGAACGAGAACAATGAAAACACTGGTCATTGCAGAAAAACCATCGGTCGCACAAGACATCGTGCGTGCGCTTACGCCCGTGGCGGGCAAGTTCGACAAGCACGACGATTACTTCGAAAGTGACAGCTACGTCGTCACCAGCGCGGTGGGTCACCTGGTCGAGATCCAGGCGCCCGAGCAGTACGACGTCAAACGTGGCAAATGGAGCTTTGCCAACCTACCCGTCATCCCGCCGCACTTTGACTTGAAGCCGGTGGACAAGACCAAGAGCCGCCTGAGCGCCGTGGTCAAGCAGGCCAAGCGCAAGGACGTGACGGCCCTGGTCAACGCCTGTGACGCGGGCCGCGAGGGCGAGCTGATCTTCCGCTTGATTGAGCAATATGCGGGCGGTGCCAAGCCCCTGGGCAAGCCGGTCAAGCGCCTGTGGCTGCAGTCGATGACGCCGCAGGCCATCCGTGACGGCTTTGACAACCTGCGCAGCGAACAACAAATGCAGGGCCTGGCTGACGCGGCGCGCAGCCGCTCCGAGGCCGACTGGCTGGTGGGCATCAACGGCACGCGCGCCATGACGGCATTCAACTCGCGCGACGGTGGTTTCTTTTTGACCACCGTGGGCCGCGTGCAGACGCCCACGCTGGCGGTGGTGGTCGAGCGCGAAGAGCAAATCCGCAAATTCATCAGCCGCGACTACTGGGAAGTGCACGCCAGCTTCCTGGCCGAAGCGGGTGAATACGGCGGCAAGTGGTTCGACCCGGCCTGGAAGGCGGACGCCGACGACAAGGAAAAGAAGGCCGACCGCGTTTGGGACGCACGCCGCGCCATCGAGATTGCCGACGCGGTACGCGGCAAGGCCGCCACCGTCACCGAAGAGTCCACGCCCAAGACCGAAGCCTCACCCGGCTTGTTCGATTTGACCAGCCTGCAGCGCGAGGCCAACGGCCGCTTTGGCTTTTCGGCCAAGACCACGCTGGCGCTGGCGCAAAGCCTGTACGAAAAGCACAAGGCCCTGACCTACCCGCGTACCGACTCGCGCCACCTGCCCGAAGACTATGTGCCGGTGGT
>CAZPTM010000181.1:0-3530 GCA_964589665.1 uncultured Limnohabitans sp.
ATCCTTGTCGGACAGTTGGCGGATGTAGCGCAGCATGCCCGTCTCGGAGTGGTAGCGGTTGAAGACCGGGTGGGTCAGGAAGGCGCTGGTGCGGCGCAGCGACTCCGGGATCAGAGGTGCGATGCCTTTTTCAAACTGCTCGAAAGAGGGCAGCTTGGAGCCATCCTGTGCGAACAGGCCCCAGAGCGTGGCGATGTCTTCGCGGGTGGTGGTTTCGTCCAGCGTGATTCCGACAAACCCGGCCCGGCCACCGGTGTAGCGGCGCAGGTTGATTTCCTTGGTCACGGCTTTGGCGTGCAAGGCATCGGACGCCGCAGCATTGCCACAGTCGATGGTCAGCGTGTCAAAGGCGGTGCCGTGCAGCAGCGATGCGCCCATGCTCTTGAGGCCCTCAGCCAGTACGGCGGTGTAGCTGGCAATCCGCTGCGCGATGCGCTTGAGGCCCTCAGGTCCGTGGTAAACCGCGTACATGCTTGAGACCACCGCAGGCAGCACCTGTGCGGTGCAGATGTTGCTGGTGGCTTTTTCACGGCGGATGTGTTGTTCACGGGTTTGCAGCGCCAGTCGGTAGGCGGGCTGACCATGCACGTCCACGCTCACGCCCACCAGGCGGCCGGGCATGGAGCGCTTGTACTCGTCGCGGCAAGCCAGGTAGGCGGCGTGTGGGCCACCGGCACCCATGGGCATGCCAAACCGTTGGGTGGTGCCGACCACAATGTCGGCGCCCATTTCGCCCGGCGTCTTGAGCAGCACCAAAGCCATTAGGTCAGCGGCAAGGATGAAGGCGGCGTTTTTGCTGTGGATCAGGTCGGCGCTCAGCTGCCAGTCGGCCAGCCAGCCGCTACTGCCGGGGTACTGGTTGAGCGCGGCAAAGTAGTCGTCTTGCGCAATGGCGGCTTGCCACTCGTCGCTGGAGCGGATGACCTTGACGATGATGCCCAAGGGCGCGGCGCGAGTTTCGATGACTTCGAGCGTTTGCGGGTGCACATCGCCGCTGACGATGAAGGTGCTGCCCTTGGCCTTGACCGAGCGCTTGGCCAGGGTCATGGCTTCGGCGGCAGCGGTGGCCTCGTCGAGCATGGAGGCGTTGGCGATCGGCATGCCGGTCAGGTCACACACCATTGTCTGGAAGTTGACCAGCGCTTCCATGCGGCCCTGCGAAATCTCGGCCTGATACGGCGTGTAAGCGGTGTACCAGGCAGGATTTTCAAGGATGTTGCGCAGGATGACGCCGGGCGTGTGCGTGCCGTGGTAGCCCTGGCCGATGAAGCTCTTGAACAGCTTGTTCTTGCTGGCAATGCGTTTGAGTTGGTCGAGCGCTGCGGCTTCGGTGGTTGCTGCGGGCAGCTGCATGGACTCCTGGCGCGCAATCGAGCGCGGAACGATCGAATCGATCAGGGCGCGGCGCGAGGCTTCGCCAATGACGCTGAGCATGAGTTGCTCATCCGCCGGGCTGATGCCGATGTGGCGGGCAATGAATTCGCTGTCGTTTTCGAGAGTGCGCAAGGAGTCGGTCATGTTCAGGCTCAGCCAGTGAAGGTGTTGTAGGCGGTTTCGTCGAGCAGCGCGTCAACTTCCGAAGCGTTGGACAGCTTGACCTTGAAGAACCAGCCTTTGCCCAGTGGGTCGGTGTTGGCCAGAGCCGGGTCATTACGCAGGTCTTCGTTGACCTCGACGATCTCGCCCGACACGGGCATGTACACGTCAGCGGCAGCCTTGACGGACTCGACCACACCGGCCACGTCTTTTTGCGCAAAGGACTTGCCCACTTCGGGCAGGTCTACAAACACCACATCGCCCAGGGCGTCTTGGGCGTGGTGGGTGATGCCGACGATGGCGGTGTCGCCCTCGACGTTGATCCACTCGTGGTCTTCGGTGTACTTGATCATGGTTTGCTCCGGTTGAATGGGTTAATTGGGGTCAGATCCCGATTGTTTGGGAAGAAATCAGCCGCGGTAGTAGCGGTTGGGCACGAAGGGTAGCGAGCTGACTTCCATCGGCACGGCTTTGCCGCGCACCATGGCGTTCAGACGGGTACCCACGGCGGCATATTCTGCCTGCACGTAGGCCAGGGCCACGGGCTTGTCGGCAGTCGGTGCCAGCAGGCCGCTGGTCACTTCACCTATTTTCTGGCCAGCAGCGTTGTGCAGCTCGACATGCTCACGCACCGGTACGCGTTCCAGACCCACCAAACCCACGCGCAGGTGCTGTGCTGGCTCTGTGCCATCAAGCTGGGCGAGTACTTGGTTGGCCCCCGGAAACCCGCCCGCACGGGCGCCGCCGCTGCGCCGTACCTTCTGCATGGCCCAGTTCAGGTTGGCTTCGACTGGCGTGGTCGTGGTGTCGATGTCGTTGCCGTACAGGCACAGGCCGGCTTCCAGGCGCAGCGAGTTGCGGGCGCCCAAGCCAATAGGCTTGACTTCGGGCTGGGCCAGCAGGGCTCGGGCAAACGCGTCGGCAGCGTGGGCTGGCAGCGAAATTTCAAAACCATCTTCACCGGTGTAGCCGCTACGGGTCACGTAAAGGTCAGCGCCTTCCCACGTGAATGGCATGCCGGTCATGAACACGAGTTGCTCGACGCCTGGCAACAGACGGCTCAGCGCGGTTACAGCCTGAGGGCCTTGCAAGGCCAGAAGGGCGCGGTCAAATTGCGGTGTGATGGTGCAGCGGCTGCCAATGCGTGCCTGGATGTGCGCCAGATCGCCATGTTTGCAAGCACCGTTGACGATGACAAAAATGTCCTCGCCCCGGTTCACGAACATCAGGTCGTCGATGATGCCGCCCTCGTCGTTGAGCAAGAGGCCATAGCGCTGCTTGTGCAGGCCCAGGCCAATCACGTCCACCGGCATCAGGCTTTCGAACGCGGCTGCAGCTTCGGGGCCGCTCAGACACAGCTGGCCCATGTGGGACACGTCAAACAAGCCAGCGGCGGTGCGGGTGTGGTGGTGTTCGGCGACCAGTCCCATTCCTGGGCCTTGGTATTGCACTGGCATGCTGTAGCCCGCAAAAGGCACCATGCGTGCACCAAGTTCGATGTGCAGTGCGTTCAGCGGAGTGGTGAGCAGATGGGCATCAGCGGACATGGGCAGCTTTCAAGGGCACGGTTCACCAAGGCACATGCCGTGGTGGGCCCTCGCTGTCCGCTTTACCTGAGAGATTCGCCGGGAAGCCCTGCGTGACAAGGCATTCTGCGGTTTGCTCCTTCGGTGGATGCCGTGGTTCGATGACCCGGCACCTCTCTCCAGTGAGGCAACGTCTAAGACGTTTTGTCAGTCCTTTTGCCTGAGCGTTCAGCTGCACAGCAGCCTGCGCCTTCGGCGGCCAGACTCCAATACGGAATCAGGCGCTCTCCTGACAAGGCAAATTCTACAGCCACTTCGCATCCCAACAGAAAAGGCCCCGATGGGCCTTTTCCAGTCGCCATGAGCAAATTTACATGCCTGAATAATTCGGCCCGCCACCTCCTTCAGGTGTAACCCAGACGATGTTCTGCGTCGGGTCCTTGATGTCGCAGGTCTTGCAGTGCACGC
>CAZPTM010000182.1:0-3523 GCA_964589665.1 uncultured Limnohabitans sp.
CTGATGGGCGCTACCGACCCCAAGAAAGCCGCTGCTGGCACTATTCGCGCTGACTTCGCTGACAGCATCGACGCCAACGCCGTACACGGCTCCGACGCCCCCGAAACCGCTGCTGTGGAAGTTGCCTTCTTCTTCCCCGGCATGAACGTTTACTCCCGCTGAGCCTGTCGCGATTTCGCGACGCTGTAGCCCTATGACGGCCAACCTTCTCGAATTCGATCTGGAAGGTCTGGCCGTTTTTTGCGAGGGCCTGGGAGAAAAACGCTTCCGGGCCACGCAATTGTTCCGCTGGATTCACCAGCGAGGCGCCAGCGATTTTGACCAGATGAGCGATCTGGCCAAGTCCCTGCGCGAAAAACTCAAAACCACAGCCCACATTGCCGCTTTGCCTGTGCTTTCGCAGCACATGTCGCAAGATGGCACCATCAAATGGTTGTTTGATGTGGGCGACGGCAATGCCGTCGAGTCGGTGTTCATTCCGGAAGACGACCGGGGTACGTTGTGCGTGTCCTCCCAAGCCGGTTGCGCTGTGGGTTGCCGCTTTTGCTCTACAGGCCACCAGGGCTTTAGCCGCAACCTGTCCACGGCCGAAATCCTGGCGCAGTTGTGGTTTGCTGAACACTTTCTGCGCAAGCACCTGAATACGGAAGAACGCGTCATCTCCAACGTTGTAATGATGGGCATGGGCGAGCCCCTGCAAAATTATTCAGCGCTGATTCCGGCCCTCAAGGCCATGCTGGATGACCACGGCTATGGCTTGTCGCGCCGCCGTGTGACGGTGTCCACATCGGGTGTGGTGCCCATGATCGACCGCCTGGCGCAGGATTGCCCTGTGGCGCTGGCCGTGTCCTTGCATGCGCCCAACGATGCCTTGCGAGATGTGCTGGTACCGCTCAACCGCAAGTACCCGCTCGATGAGTTGCTGCAGACCTGCGAGCGCTACCTGGCCCACGCCCCGCGCGATTTCATCACCTTCGAATACTGCATGCTCGATGAGGTCAACGACCAACCCGAACATGCCCAGCAGCTCATCGAACTCGTCAAACGCCATGGACGCCAGGGTCTGCGCTGCAAATTCAACCTGATTCCCTTTAACCCGTTTCCGGCCTCGGGCTTGCACCGTTCGCCCCAGTCGCGGGTACAGGTATTTGCCAAACAACTGCTGGACGCTGGCATTGTGACCACTGTGCGCAAGACACGTGGTGACGATATCGATGCCGCTTGTGGCCAACTCGCTGGCGATGTGCGCGACCGCACCCGCGCCCAGGAGCGCATGGCTACCCAGCGCCAGGTGCACGAGCAAGTGATTCGGTTCACCCCGGTCACCCCTTCCAAAGACCCTTCACAATGAGCCCCATGGACGAGCAAAGTACCCATTCAGACTTGGCCTCAAAGGCTACATCTGCAACGTTGACGGCAGGCCAGTGGCTGCGTCAGGCGCGTGAGAGCGCTGGCATGGACTTGGGCTTGCTGTCTGCGCTGACTAAAGTGCCGGTTCGTCAACTCGAAGCGCTCGAAGCCGATCAGCACGATCAGCTGATGGGCACAGCGTTTGTGCGTAGTTTGACCAGTACCATTTGTCGGCACTTGAATGTGGATCCTCAATCGGCGCTCGATCTGCTGCCGCGCAACGATACACGCCTGGGCCCTGAAAAAGACAGCTTGGGTGAGGCGGATGTTCCTCCTTTAGGGGGACTGTTTCACAGCCGCTCATCCATGCCGGGCAAAGTGTTCTTTGCGGTGGTGCTGCTGGTCTTGTTGGGTGGCGGTGTCATGTACTGGATGACTCATGCAGTTGAGCAAACTGAGACCGAAGCAGCCTTCAGCCCCCCGGCTCAAGTGGTCGAACCCGTTACACCAGTTGCACCTGCGGTGGGTAGTACATCCACTCAAGCGCAAGCCGTAACCGCAGAGTCTGTGACAGTGCCTGTCACTATCACCGTGCCTGCTACCCAGGCTCCTGACAGCAAGGCGCAATGATGGACCTGAACGCTCAAGCTATTGCCCTGTCCGTACCCCAAACACGTGCCAGTCGGCAGTCCAGGGTGGTGTGGGGCGCTCGTGTCGTCACGGTAGGCGGCGGTGCTCCGGTGCGCGTGCAATCCATGACAAACACCGATACGGTAGATGTGATTGGGACCGCCATCCAGGTCAAGGAGCTCGCCTTGGCCGGCTCCGAGATGGTGCGCATTACCGTCAACACGCCCGAAGCCGCCCAGGCTGTGCCGCACATCCGCGAGCAGCTCGACAAGATGGGCATCGACGTGCCCCTGATCGGCGACTTCCATTACAACGGTCACCGCCTGTTGACCGAGTTTCCGGCCTGCGCCGAGAGCCTGTCCAAGTACCGCATCAACCCCGGCAACGTGGGTAAGGGAGACAAGCGCGACCTGCAGTTCGGCCAGATGATCGAGGTGGCGCAAAAATTCAACAAACCCATCCGCATCGGTGTGAACTGGGGCAGCCTGGACCAGGAACTGCTGGCTGAGTTGATGGATGTGAACAGCCGCCGTGCCGAGCCTTTCGAGGGACGGCAAGTCATGTACGAAGCGTTGATCCAGTCGGCTATCGGCTCCGCGCGACGTGCAGAAGCCATGGGCATGGATGGCAGCCAGATTGCCTTGTCCTGTAAAGTCTCGGGCGTCCAGGACTTGATTGCGGTTTACCGCGAGCTGGCCCGCCGCTGCGACTACCCGCTGCACCTGGGCCTGACCGAAGCGGGCATGGGCACCAAGGGGACTGTTGCTTCTGCTGCGGCCTTGTCCATCCTGCTGCAAGAGGGCATTGGCGACACCATCCGCGTGTCGCTCACACCCCAGCCGGGCGAGTCGCGTACCCAGGAGGTGGTCATTGCTTCTGAAATCCTGCAATCGTTGGGTCTGCGCGTGTTCGTGCCCAGCGTGACTGCGTGCCCGGGGTGCGGTCGCACCACCAGCACCACTTTCCAAGAGCTGGCCAAGCAGATTGACGACTTTTTGCGTGCCCAGATGCCGGTCTGGCGCGGCAAGTACCCGGGCGTCGAAAACATGAAGGTGGCCGTGATGGGCTGCATCGTCAACGGCCCCGGCGAAAGCAAACATGCTGACATCGGCATCAGCCTGCCGGGCACGGGCGAGGCACCTGCGGCCCCGGTGTTCATTGACGGCGAAAAACGCATGACGCTGCGCGGCGAGGGCATTGCCCAGGAATTCCAGCGCATCGTCGAAGACTACATTCAAAACCGCTTTGGCGCGGCCAAAGCCTGAGCTGCATCCATGACAGAACAAACTGCAAAACAACCTAAGGCCCAGAAGCTGGTGGGCGTCAAGGGCATGAATGACATCCTGCCGCCGGATTCGGCCCAGTGGGAATGGCTCGAAGCGCAGGTGCGTGGCCTGATGGCTCGCTACGCCTACCGCAATGTTCGTTTGCCCATCGTCGAGCCCACAGCCCTCTTTGTGCGTGGACTGGGCGAGGTGACCGACATCGTCGAAAAAGAGATGTACTCCTTTGAAGACCGCCTGAACGGTGAACAACTCACGCT
>CAZPTM010000183.1:0-3514 GCA_964589665.1 uncultured Limnohabitans sp.
GGCCAGATCGAAGGCGCCTACATCCAGGGCATGGGCTGGCTGACCATGGAAGAGTGCATTTGGGACAAGAAGGGCAAGCTGCTCACCCACGGCCCGTCCACCTACAAGATCCCGGTGGCGGGTGACGTGCCCGAGCACTTCAACGTGAGTTTGTTTGACAACGCCAACCTCAAGCCCACGCCATTCAACAGCAAAGCTACCGGCGAGCCACCGTTGATGCTGGGCCTGTCGGCTTTCTTTGCGCTCAAGGACGCCGTGGCAGCCAGTGCCAATCACAAGGCTGTGGTTCACATGGACGCCCCCGCCACGCCCGAGCGCATCCTGTTGGCTTGCGAGAAGGCCAAGGCCGACGCAGCTGCCGCTTGAACCGGGGAAGGGGCTTCCTGCCAACCCTCGTCATTGCGAACGCAGTGAAGCAATCCCTATGTACGCAATCAAAAAGGGCCCTGAACATTCAGGGCCCTTTTTTTATTTTTGAGCGCTTATCTCAGCGCTGCCCTTCGGTGAGGGTATCGAGCTGAAAGCGCCCGCTTCGATCCCACAGCCAGACATCGGTGTAGGTCACGTGACCCATTTTGAGTGGTGCGGGGTAGGGGGCCGCAGCCTTGACGGTGCGTTCGATCTCGGCAATCACTTCGGGCGCATGGTTGGGGGCGCGCATCCAATGGAGCTGTTGCACCTGGCCTTGCTTGTCAATATCCACATTGAGCACCCCCACTGCATACAGCAGTGGCGGCATTTTGCCCTTGAAGATGCGGTTGCCGTTTTGGCCGTAAAGGTGTCGAGCCGCATCGCTGCGGTACTGCCGTGCGTTGGTGGCTGTGGAGGTTGTCTTGGGCGCTACTTGCTCAGGCAAGTCGGGCCACTTCATGGCTTGCTCTTTGCCGGGGCCTGAGGCGCATCCAGCCAGCCCCGCGGCGACGGCAAAGACCAGCAGCTGTAAACCACGCTGCCAGGCAGCGGGCAGGAAAGCGTTCAGGAAATGCTTTGGCATACTCATGCCTTTATTTTGGCACTTGCTGACTGTTTTGGACAGGCAGCAGATCAAAAAGAGGATATGTGAACCCACTTGAGCAAGGTCTGAACCGGCTGGCTGCTGAACCCGCGGTGTGCGTCAGCGTGGTCGCTACCCAAGGATCGGCACCGCGCGAAGCAGGTACGTTCATGTTGGTGTTTGCCCATGGCAGTGCCGGCACGATCGGTGGAGGTCATTTGGAGTACGTGGCCATGGCGCGCGCACGGCAGATACTGGCCTCCGGGCAGTGTCCCCAGCAATCCGAGCGACATGTCCTCGGGCCTAGCCTTGGTCAATGCTGCGGCGGTGTGGTGGAGCTTGGCTACGCATTGGTCAGCCCAGCCGATGTCGAGCGCTTGAGCACCCAGCTTGATGAAGGTCGGACCCCGGTGGCGCTGTTTGGCGGCGGCCATGTGGGCCGTGCCTTGGTGCAGGCCTTGGCACCGTTGCCTTTTGTGGTGCACTGGATTGACAGCCGCGACGAGGTGTTTCCGGTCGATGTTCCTGCACAGGTTTTGTGCGAACACTCCAATCCGGTGCAAGCCGCGGTGCACGACCTGGCACCACACTCGCGTGTGCTGATCATGAGCTTCAGCCATGCCGAAGACCTGGACATTGTGGTGGCCTGCCTCAAACGCCTGCGCGAGCGCAATGACCTGCCCTTTGTAGGCCTGATCGGTAGCAAGACCAAATGGGCCAGCTTCAGCCATCGCCTGCTCGAACGTGGCTTTACGCAAGCCGAACTGGACCGCATCACCTGCCCGATCGGCCTGCCCGGCATCACCGGCAAGGAGCCTGAAGTGATTGCTGCATCGGTGGCGGCACAACTCTTGCAAACCCTGGGCTGAACACGGCACGGGTTTGTCCGGGGTGTGGCGCACTGGTGGTGGAGACAAAAATTGTATACACTTCAGTGCACTGGCCGCAGCGGCGCAGGTGTGTTGAGTCCAACACCTTGTTCGCGGCCCAATGAAACTGCTCACAGAGCCCGCGGTGGTGAGCAGGTTGGAGACCCCTCATGGAAGCTTATTTGCTTGATTGGGCCAACCTGCTGCTCAGGTGGCTGCATGTGATCACGGCGATTGCCTGGATCGGCTCGTCGTTTTATTTTGTCTTTTTGGACAACAACCTTCAAAAACCCACCTCGCCCGACTTGCTCGAAAAAGGCGTGGACGGGGCCATGTGGGCCGTACACGGTGGCGGTTTTTACAACCCGCAAAAGTACATGGTGGCACCCAAGAAGATCCACACCAAGCTGCACTGGTTCTATTGGGAAAGCTACTCCACCTGGCTCTCCGGATTTGCGCTGTTCACGGTGCTCTACCTCTGGAACGCTGGCACCTTCCTGATCGACAAGTCGCTCATGGACTGGGCGCCTGCCACCGCAGGCTTTGCCGCAGTGGGCTTTCTGGTCGCCTTCTGGTTCATTTACGACACCGTCTGCCGCGTCTTCGGCTTCAAGAAAAATGGCGAACTCATCGTCGCCGGCCTGATGATTGTGGTCGTGGCCTTGGCATCATGGGTTGCCAATCAGCTGTTCGCAGGCCGCGCCGCCTTCTTGCTGGTCGGCGCCATGATCGCCACCGCCATGAGCGCCAATGTATTTTTCTGGATCATCCCCGGCCAGCGCAAGGTGGTGGCTGCCATGACCAGTGGCGAAAAATACGATGCAGCGGCCCTAGCTATTCACGGCAAGCGCGGCAAGCAGCGTAGCGTGCACAACACCTACTTCACACTGCCCGTCATCTTCGCGATGCTCAGCAACCACTACAGCTTTCTTTACACGCACGAACACCGCTGGCTGCTCCTGTTTGTGATGATGTTTGCTGGCGCTCTGATCCGCCAGTTTTTTGTGCAGCGCCACGGCTATCACCTGGGTCGCGCCAAGAACCCGTTGCCGTTTGCGGTGGTGGGCGTGCTGTTGCTGGTGAGCGTGATTGTTGCGCTCAAGCCTGCAGCGCAACCTGAAACCGCCGACAGCAAGGCACCCGTGAGTTTTGCGCAGGTCCAGGGTGTGTTGGCCCAGCGTTGCTACATGTGTCACGGAGAGGCAGCACAAATGAAAGGCATCCGTCTCGACCAAAGCGAAAGCATCAAAGCCAATGCCCAAGGCATCTATCAGCAAGTCGCCGTCACGCGACAAATGCCGCTGAACAACGCCACGCAAATCACTGAAGACGAGCGTCAACTCATCAAGCGCTGGTTCGAAGGCGGTGCACCGCTGCAATAAGCTTGAGACCTGCAGCCCTTACATCCAGAGGGCTGCAGCGTAGGGAATCAAGACAGCGCCCATAATGCCGTGCAAGCCCATGCCCAGGCTGGCGTAGGCACCTGCCTCCGGGTGAACGCTGAACGCGCGAGAAGTGCCGATGCCGTGCGCGGCCACACCCAAGGCGAAACCACGTTGCCACCAGACCGTGACCCTCAGGGCGTTGAGCACGTAGCGGCCCAGCACGGCGCCCAAAATGCCGGTGCACACTGCAAAAATGGCTGTGAGCG
>CAZPTM010000184.1:0-3458 GCA_964589665.1 uncultured Limnohabitans sp.
GGCGCCTGCGGGCACCTTGAAGCTGAGGTTGTCGATGAGCAAACGGTCACCAAAGGACTTGCTGACGTTCTTGAACTCGAAGACGTCGTTGCCCAAACGTTCGGCCACCGGGATGAAGATCTCGTTGGTCTCGTTGCGCTTTTGGTATTCGTAGTCGCTCAGCTCTTCGATGCGGGCCAGACGGGCCTTGCTCTTGGCCTGGCGGCCCTTGGGGTTCTGGCGCGCCCACTCCAGTTCCTTCTTCATGGCCTTGGTGCGGGCGTCTTCGGTGCGCTGTTCCTGCTCCAGGCGGGCTTCTTTCTGCTCCAGCCAGGTGGAGTAGTTGCCCTTGTACGGAATGCCGTGGCCACGGTCGAGTTCCAGAATCCACTCGGCTGCGTTGTCCAGGAAGTAACGGTCGTGGGTGATGGCCACCACGGTGCCCGAGAAGCGGGCCAGGAACTGCTCGAGCCAGTCCACAGACTCGGCGTCCAGGTGGTTGGTGGGTTCGTCCAGCAGCAGCATGTCGGGCTTGGACAGCAGCAGGCGGCACAGGGCCACACGGCGCTTTTCACCGCCGGACAGGTTCTTGATGACGGCGTCCCAGGCGGGCAGGCGCAGCGCGTCGGCGGCGATTTCCAGCAAGTGCTCGGAGTCGCCTTCAGCACCAGCGGCCGAGATGATGGCTTCGAGCTGTGCCTGTTCGGCGGCCAGGGCGTCAAAGTCGGCGTCTTCTTCGGCGTAGGCGGCATACACCTCTTCCAGGCGCTGCTTGGCTGCGGCCACTTCACCCATGCCGCTTTCCACGGCCTGGCGCACGGTGTGCTCAGGGTCGAGCTGGGGCTCCTGCGGCAGGTAGCCGATCTTCAGACCGGCCATGGGAATGGCTTCACCTTCGATGTCCTTGTCGATGCCGGCCATGATCTTGAGCAGCGTGGACTTGCCCGAGCCGTTCAAGCCCAACACGCCAATCTTGGCACCGGGGAAAAAGGACAGCGAAATGTCTTTGAGGATCTGACGCTTGGGCGGCACGATCTTGCCGACCCGGTTCATCGAAAAAACGTATTGAGCCATATGGAAACCTTGGGAAACCCTGAAATATCTGAAGTTAACTGGCGATTATCCCAGAGGCGTGCGACGCCTCTGCTTGCACCTGCCTGCACCCGCCTGATTACTCCAGCACCAGCTGAGAGACTTGGCCGGGTCGGCCCGAAAACTGGGTCTGGCTGTCCAGTGCTTCGAGCATGACACGCGCTTTGCGCCCGCCGTACACCTCGGCCCTGAGCCACTGGCATTCGGTGTCCAGCGCTTCTTGCGAAGGCAATGAGCACCACCAGGCGCGGTTTTCGCTGTCCCAACGGTAGCCTCGCGCCTTGAGTTTGTCCTTGGTTTCAAAAGGTGAGCCGGTGGCCAGCAATTTGTAGCGCGTGCCCTGTGCTCCTTCCACCAAAGTGCGCAAGCCTGTGCGGCCATCCGACAAGGGCTGCGCCAGCACTTGCAACAAGGCATGGCAATCGGTCAGGGCGCGGTGGGCGTCATAAAACCAGCCGCGTTCGCTGGCCAGGAACTCCAGCTTGGCCGAGCCGCTGCCTTCGGTTTTCCAGTTGATACCCGCAAAAGAGCAGTTCCAGGCTTGCTGGGCAAACACGGGCAGGCGCGCCTCCACAAAGGGGCGGTCAAAAGCGGCGTTGTGCGCCACGATCACGTCAGCCTGTTGCACCATGGCCGCCACCTGCGCATCGTCAATGCGTTGGCCACGCACCATGTCATCAGTGATGCCGGTGATCTCGGTGATGTTGGGAGGAATGGGGCGCCCCGGGTCCTCAAAGGACTCAAACACGGACACGGGCCCCACCGGCAAACCACTCTCGCGGTCCACCAACACCGACAACATGGCCAGCTCGATGATTTCATCGCCCTTGGCATCCAGCCCGGTGGTTTCAGTGTCCAAAATCAAGACCCGCGCAGTTTGTACTGCAGCCGGCATGGGCCAGTCCAGCTTGGGCACCAGTCGGCGCAGCACACGGTAGTCGGGGTGGGCATCCAGAATCGCGGCGCAGACTTCGGGAGTGGCCGTATTGGCAGCGGGTATGGACGAAGTTGCGGGTTCGTTATCCCAGTCACCCAGGCTCATTTGGTCAGAAACGTTCATGGCTGAATTATTCCTCAGCCCCCGTGCAGCGCAAGCGAAGTCTTTTGTGTGCGACAATTCACCCCGTTGCCGCCACCAGTTGCCGCAACATCAGCGTTCTGCTGGGGCCTGATCCGGAAGACTTTTCCGTGATGCCATGCCCACTCCCTTGAGACCGATTGGCTCCAACTGGCCGTTGCAAGTGCAACGATTTGGCCAATCACCTGCGCCTGTGTGGCGCTCCATCCATGAATTTTGAAGAATTGAATCTGGCTCCGGCCATTGTCCAAGCCGTGCGTGAGCAAGGCTACGAAACCCCTACCCCCATTCAGGCGCAAGCCATCCCCGCTGTGCTGGCGGGTCACGACCTGCTCGCAGGCGCCCAGACCGGCACCGGCAAGACAGCTGCGTTTACCCTGCCGGTGCTGCACAAGCTCAGCCAAACCGAACCTGGCAAAAACCGTTTTGGTGGCAAAGCCATCCGCGCGCTGGTGCTCACACCCACCCGCGAATTGGCCGCCCAGGTGGAAGAGTCGGTGCGCGACTACGGCAAATACCTCAAGCTCGACTCGGCCGTGATCTTCGGTGGTGTGGGCATGAACCCGCAAATCAACCGTATCAAAAAAGGCGTGGACATCCTGGTGGCCACACCGGGCCGTCTGCTGGACCTTCAAGGCCAGGGCCACCTGGACCTGTCTACGGTGGAAATACTGATTCTGGACGAAGCCGACCGCATGCTGGACATGGGCTTCATCCACGACGTGAAAAAAGTGCTGGCCCTGGTGCCGCAGGACAAGCAAAGCCTGCTGTTCTCGGCCACCTTCAGCGACGAGATTCGCGAGCTGGCTAATGGCCTGCTCAAGGACCCGCAAAGTATTCAGGTCACACCGCGCAACACCACGGTGCAGCGCATCACCCAGGTGATCCACCCTGTGGGTCGGGCCAAGAAAAAAGAAGCCCTGCTGCACATCATCCAGCAGCACAACTGGAGCCAGGTGCTGGTGTTCACCCGCACCAAGTTCGGCGCCAACAACGTGGCCGACTACCTGACCAAAAATGGCGTCAAGGCCATGGCCCTGCACGGCAACAAGAGCCAGAGCGCCCGCACGCAGGCGCTGGCCGGCTTCAAGAGCGGGGACATACGCGCCCTCGTGGCGACCGACATTGCCGCCCGCGGCATCGACATCGAGGAGTTGCCACACGTCGTCAACTACGAGATCCCGAACATCCCCGAGGACTACGTGCACCGCATCGGCCGCACCGGCCGCGCGGGCAACAGCGGCGAAGCCGTCAACCTGGTCTGCATGGACGAGGAAGGCTTCATGATGGAAATCGAGCGTTTCACCAA
>CAZPTM010000185.1:0-3452 GCA_964589665.1 uncultured Limnohabitans sp.
GACCACTCGGCGGGCACACCGGGCAGCATTTGCGCCCGCAGTTCGGGGTGGCGGTTGAAGCCGCCGCTGGCCAGCACCAGGCCCTTGTTGACGCGCACGCTGCCGCGCTCGCCGTTACTGACGATGTCCACGCGCTCCACGCCATTCGCATCACGCACGATCTGCTCCACCGTCGTGTTCAGCGCTATCGTGACCTTGTCGCACTTGGAAAGCGAATACAGCAGTCGCGCCACGTGCGCATTACCCATGACCAAACGCGTGCCGCGCGGCCAGCTCAGGCGGTCCATGGCATGGCGCAGCACGATGCGGACCGAGTGCTTGAGCGAGGCCCAGCTCTTGGTCATGGCCAACAAGTTGTTGATGTCGGTGCGATCGACCATCATGCCGCCGATGACGGTGAACTCCGGAATCGGTGGGCGCAGCAGCGCAAACAGTTCACGGCCCAGCAAACGTCCATCAAAAGGCAGCGGCTCCAGCGCACGGCCATTGAGTGTGGATCCACCCAGATCAGAAATGTAGTCGGGGTGTTTGGGATAAGGACGGTACTTCAGCTCAGTGCGAGCTTCCACCTCATCCACCGCAGCGCGGCCGTTATCCAGAAAGGCCTGACGCACAGCCTTGGCGCTGCGCTCACCCACGGCGTTGTCCAGATAACGGGCCGTTTCAGACAACGTGTCCGTCGGATTGACCTTGGCCGCGTGTTTGGAGCCGGGAATCCAGCTTGTACCGGCCGACCAGGCTGTTGTTCCACCCACGTATTCGGTGCGCTCGACCAGCAGCACGCTGGCGCCTTCCATGGCGGCAAACAAGGCGGCAGCCATACCGGCGCCGCCGGCTCCCACCACCACCAAGTCGTAGGCACTGTCTTTACTCAGGCTTTGAATGCCTTGTTTCAGAACTTGCATCTTCAAGCCTCCAACAGGAACTCGACCATCAGGTCGCGCACACGCGCAAACATGTCGGCTCCGGTCATGGTGTTGCACCCCACAGCGCGTGCCGCGGCAATCATGGGCGGCACAGCAGGCGCCGTGATCACGCAGCCCACGAACTGCTGCGCGGTAAATTTGCTGGAATCGATGGGGTGCGGATCGCCATCTTTCATGCCAATCGGCGTAGCGTTGATGCAGATGTCGAATCCTGTTGGATCACTGCTGCCGGCACTCACTTTCGCCAAGCCCAGGCTACCCAGGCGTGCGATCAAGCCATCGCGGCGAGCCGTATCCGGATCGTGAATAGCCAACTCGCGCACGCCCGCAGTCACCAACGAGTAAGCAATGGCTGAACCCGCGCCGCCTGCGCCCACCAGCAAGGCACGCTGGCCCTGCGGTTCACAGCCCTTGCTTTTGAGCGCTTCCACATAACCCATGCCATCAAACATGTCGCCGTGCCAAGTGCCGTCGGCATTGCGGCGCAGGGTGTTCACGGCTTTGAGGAAGCTGCCGCGGTCAGACGTGGTCGCACACAGGTCAAAGCAAGAGAACTTGTGCGGTACGGTGACGATGATGCCGTCCACGTTTTGAGCTTTGGACACACCCTCGGCCCACCCCGCCAAATCAGCGGGACTCACATGAGCCGGGACGCAAACCGCGTTGCGCCCCGCGTCGTGGAAGGCTTGCGTCACCCCTGCGGGCGATTTGACCTGGGCAATCGGGTCACCCACGATGAAATGCACTCGGGTGGCACCGCTCAAGGCTTGGGACATGTCTCTCTCGCTGTTCTACAGGTGGTTGATAAGGCCGTGCTTGACCTTGCATTGAACGCATCATATCCAAAAGTGGAATCTCATTCAACTATTGAATTTAATCCCAAAACTTAATACACTCCATGCATCACCCAAGCAAAACAAAGAGACATCCATGCCCTCCACTTCACTGGTCCTGTTCGGTGCTGGCGTCATTGGCAAGACCCACATTGACCGCATCCAGCGCCATCCTGATCTGGCTTTGGCTGGCATTGCCGACCCCACGCCTGCAGGCCAAGCATTGGCGCAAAGCCTGGGAGTCGCATGGGCTGCAGAACCTGGCGAATTGATCGACCGAGTCCAACCACAAGGCGCCATCGTCGCCACACCCAATGCGGCGCATGTACCCGTGGCTTTGCAGTGTCTTGAGCGCGGCATCCCGGCTCTGGTCGAAAAGCCCGTAGCCGACACGGTGGCAGAGGCACGCAAGCTGGTCGATGCGGCAGCACGCACCGGCACACCCGTGCTGGTGGGCCACCACCGACGCCACAACCCCATCAACCAGCGCGCCCGCGCCCTGATCGAGGCCGGCCAGCTGGGCCGCATCGTCAGCGCCACGGCACTGGCAGCCTTCCTCAAGCCTGATCCCTATTTCGATGTCGCCTGGCGCCGGCAGGCCGGGGGAGGTCCCATCCTCATCAACCTGATCCACGACATCGACATGCTGCGCTTTTTGCTCGGCGAAGTGACCGAAGTGCAGGCCATGGACAGCAAGGCTGTGCGCGGCTTTGAGGTGGAAGACACCGCCGCTGCGGTGCTGCGTTTTGCCAGCGGTGCGTTGGCCACCGTCATCGTTTCTGACGCGGCCACCAGCCCCTGGTGCTGGGACATGTGTGCAGGTGAACAGGGTCAGTACCCGCGCCAGGACGTCGTCTCGCACCAGATCATGGGCACGCACGGCGCGCTGTCCTTGCCCGACTTGGGCCTGTGGCAGTACCGGGGCGAGCGAAGCTGGCACGCCGAACTCACACACGAAGAGGCGCGTGTACACACGGCAGACCCCTACACCCGCCAACTCGAACACTTTGCCGACGTGATCGCGGGCAAGACCGAACCGCTGTGCAGCGCGCAAGATGGCCTGCGCACATTGGCCGCCACACTGGCGGTGCACGACGCCGCCGTTGGCGGCAAAACCATCCACCTGGAACACTGACATGAACGGCGTCCTCGAACGAACCCTGGGCATCCTCGAACTGTTGTCACAACACGGCCAGGGCATGGAACTGGCCGCCATTGCCGACACACTGAACATTCCGCGCAGCGCCGTACACCGCCTGCTGGCCGACCTGGTGCGCCTGGGCTATGTGCGCCAGGCACGCGGTCATGGCGACTATCTGCTGTCCACCAAGCTGGTGTCCATGGGCCTGAGTTACCTGAGCAACACCGGCATCGTCGACATCGCGCAGCCGCTGCTCAACACCCTGGCCGAAGCCTCGGGCGAACTGGTGCGCCTGTCGGTGGTGGACGGCGACCGACTGACCTGGGTGGCCCGCGCCCAAGGTGCCCGACAGGGCCTGCGCTACGACCCCGACATGGGCAGCGATGCGCGCCTGTCGTGCTCCTCTTCCGGTTGGGCCTGGCTGTCGACCCTCAGCGACGACGAGGCGCTGGCCCTGCTGGTCAAGCAAGGTCTGGGGCCGGTAGAGCAATTTGGCCCCGCCGCCCCCACCTCGTTGCAGGCCGTATTGGCCGAAGTGCAGGCCACACGCGA
>CAZPTM010000186.1:0-3436 GCA_964589665.1 uncultured Limnohabitans sp.
CGGTCAGGTGCAGCAGCGCATAAATCAGCATGGAGCCGTGGCCGTTGGACAGCACGAAGCGGTCACGGTCGGGCCACAGCGGGTTACCGGGGTTATGGCGCAGGTGGCGGTTCCACAGGACTTCGGCAATTTCGGCCATACCCATGGGCGCGCCGGGGTGGCCGGACTTGGCGGCCTCCACAGCGTCAATCGCCAAAAAGCGGATGGCGTTGGCCATGCGGTTGGCCATGTCTTTGCTGGGTACGTTGCTCATGTGCGATGCCCCTTCAAGCCAGACCCAGAGCGCGCTTTTTGCGCTCCATCATGCGCCAGACAAAGGGCGTGAAGATCAGCTGCATGGCCAGCTCCATCTTTCCGCCGGGCACCACGATGGTGTTGGCGCGGCTCATCCAGGAGTTGTCGATCATGCTCAGCAGGTACTGGAAGTCGATGCCTTTGGGGTTGGCAAAGCGGATCACCACCACGCTCTCGTCGGCGCTGGGAATGTCACGGGCAATGAAGGGGTTGGAGGTGTCGACCAAAGGCACGCGCTGGAAGTTGACATGCGTGTGCGCAAACTGCGGCACGATGTAGTTCACATAGTCGGGCATGCGGCGCAAGATGGTGTCGGTGACGGCCTCGGTGCTGTAGCCGCGCTGGTGCTTGTCGCGCCAGAGCTTTTGAATCCACTCCAGGTTGATAACGGGCACCACGCCCACGCGCAGATCGGGGTGCTGCGCAATGTTGTGCTCGGGGGTAACGACGGCGCCGTGCAGACCTTCGTAGAACAGCATGTCGGTGTCAGCGGGCAGGTCTTCCCAAGGCGTGAAGGTACCGGGTTCTTGCTTGTAGGGCTCGGCCTCTTCGGCGTTGTGCAGGTATTTGCGCGACTTTCCCTGACCGGTTTCGCCGTAGGTCTTGAACAGGTTTTCGATCTCGCCAAACAGGTTGTTCTCGGCGCTGAAGTGGCTGAAGTGGCCGTTGCCCGCCTTTTCGGCTTCGGCACCACGGGCCTTCATTTCCTTGCGGTCGTAGCGGTGAAAGCTGTCGCCTTCGATGATGGCGGCCTTCACACCTTCGCGCCTGAAGATGTTGGAAAAGGTGCGCGTGACGGTGCTGGTGCCTGCGCCGGACGAACCGGTGATGGCAATGATGGGGTGGCGTTCAGACATGGGGGTCTCCTGATGTTGAAATTCTTTTTGGGGTGCTTCGCGACTCAATCGCGGAACAGGCTGCGCTCGGCAAACAGCGGGTTGTCGTTTTCGACCTTGACCGGTTCGGCGTGGTAACGCTCGATGCGCTCGACCTCGTTTTTGGAGCCAAAGACCAGGCCAATGCGCTGGTGCAAGCTGGTGGGCTGCACTTGCAGCATGGCTTGGCGGCCCGTGCTGGCACGGCCTCCGGCCTGCTCCATGATGAAACCGATCGGGTTGGCCTCGTAGAGCAGACGCAGGCGACCGGGCTTGCTCGGGTCTTTGGTGTCGCGCGGGTACATGAACACGCCGCCGCGCATCAGAATGCGGTGCGCTTCGGCCACCATGGAGGCAATCCAGCGCATGTTGAAGTCCTTGCCGCGTGGGCCGGTTTTGCCGGCCAGGCACTCGTCCACATAGCGCTTGACGGGCGCCTCCCAGAAACGGGCGTTGGAGGCGTTGATGGCGAACTCTTGCGTGTCTTCGGGCACCTTGAGGTCGGAGTGGGTGAGCATGAACTCGCCCATCACCGGGTCCAGCGTGAATCCATGCACACCGGTGCCGACCGACAGCACCAGCATGGTGGTCGGGCCGTACAAGGCATAGCCTGCGGCGGCTTGCTCCGCGCCGGGCTGGAAGAAATCGGTCGCGGTCAACGCAGCACCTTCCGCCAGATGTTTGGGCGCACGCAGCACACTGAAAATGCTGCCTACCGACACGTTCACGTCGATGTTGGACGAACCGTCCAGCGGGTCAAACACCAGCAGGTACTTGCCACGCGGCTTGCCTTCGGGAATGGGGTACGGATCGTCCATCTCTTCGGATGCCATGCCCGCCAGGTGGCCGCCCCATTCGTTCATGCGGATGAACAGGTCGTTGCTCAGCACGTCCAGCTTTTTCTGTGTTTCGCCCTGCACGTTCACGCTGGCGCCACCATCCCCAGGGTGGTTGCCCAGCATGTCGGCCAGCGCACCATAGGCCACCGATTTGGCAATGGCTTTACAGGCCATGGCCACATCCAGAATGAGCGCATTGAAGTCTCCGCTGGCGTCAGGAAAGCGCTTGCGCTGCTCGATCAGGAACTGCGTGAGCGTGGTGGAAGTGCGTGGGGTCACGACAGTCGTCATGGGAAATCTCCGTTTTTTTGAATTTGTTTTCAGCTTGCAGCGTGCTTGAGGGCTTGCATGACACCGCGGTAGCCGCCATCGGCATCGGGCGCACCAAACACGGCGCTGCCCGCCACGCACACATCAGCGCCTGCGGCGACGATCTCGGCGATGTTGTCGGTCTTGACACCGCCATCCACCTCCAGCGCAATCGGTTGGCCGCCAGCGGCCACATGCGCATCAATGCGGGCACGCGCCTGGCGCAACTTGCCCAGGGTGGACGCGATGAACTTTTGCCCACCAAAGCCAGGGTTCACGCTCATGAGCAAAATCACATCGACCTTGTCCATCACATGGTCCAGCCACTCCAGCGGCGTGGCGGGGTTGAACACCAACCCGGCCTTGCAGCCATGGTCACGAATCAGCTGCAAGCTACGGTCCACGTGGCGGCTGGCCTCGGGGTGGAAGGTGATGATGTTGGCACCGGCCTTGGCAAACATCGGAATGAGTGCATCGACCGGTTCGACCATCAGGTGAACATCGATCGGAATTTGCACATGCGGGCGAATCGCTTCGCAGACCAGCGGGCCAATGGTCAGGTTGGGCACGTAATGGTTGTCCATCACGTCAAAGTGCACCCAGTCGGCACCCGCGGCCTCAATGGCGCGCACCTCTTCGCCCAGGCGGGAAAAGTCGGCAGACAGGATGGAAGGGGCAATGCGAACGGTCATGGTGTGTTCTCTTTCTTGTTCAGGCTTGCTCGGCATGCCATTGGCGCAGCTGCGTCAGGCCCACGCCGTCCAGGCTGGGCAGCACGCGCAAGGCGCCAGCAAAGTCGTGGTGCGCGGTGAATTCGTTTTGGGTGATCACCGTGGCCAGACCCGCACTGCGCGCAGCGCGCAAACCGTTGGATGAGTCTTCAATGGCCAGACATTCGCTCGCTTGCATGCCCAAACGCTGCAAGGTCTGCAGATACACCGAGGGGTCGGGTTTTTTGCGTGGCGCGGTCGAGGCGTCTTCGATAACCGAGAAGTGGTTTTGCCAGTCCAAACCCATGGCCTGCTTGAGCAGATTGGTGATGTTCACTGGCGACGTGGTGGTGGCAATGGCCAGGCGCAAACCAGCGTCCATTGCTTCGGCCATCAAGGCCAGTACGCC
>CAZPTM010000187.1:0-3405 GCA_964589665.1 uncultured Limnohabitans sp.
AGCACCACAGTCATCTCGCCAGCGGGAGCGGGGCGCGCGTCCAGGTTGGTGAGCGCCGCATGCACGGCTTCGTCCACATAGGTTTCGACCAGCGCATCGTCAAAATACGCCAGGCCGAAGCGGCCTCCACCACCGCTGCTACCCGCTTCACGGCGACCGTTTTGCTCCGCAATGACTGACACCGACAGGCGAATGAGCGGGCGCACATCAGCCGCCAGGGTGCCATCGCCACGAGCCACCAGCACCACGTCGTATTCAGTAGCCAACCCCGCCATGACCTGCACCACGCGGGGGTCTTTGGCGCGGGCAAGTTTCTCGGCTTTTTCGAGCAATTTCACCTTGGCCGTGCTGTCCAGCGTGGACATCGGGTCCAGCGAGGGGTAGAGCGAGCGACTGGCCGAGACCTTGCGTGCAGGCACTTTGCTGCGCTTGTTCTGCGCTGCCTGCGCGATGGCGCGCACCGTGATGGCCGCATCCATCAGCGAGGCTTCTGAGATGTCGTCGGAGTAGGCAAAGGCGGTTTTCTCGCCCGCCACCGCACGCACGCCCACGCCCTGGTCAATGCTGAAGCTGCCGGTCTTGACGATGCCCTCCTCCAGGCTCCAGCCTTCGGTCCGGGTGTACTGGAAATACAGGTCGGCGTCATCGACCTGGTGCGCCTTGATGGTCGCGAGGGCGCGCGTCAAATGCCCCTCGTCCAGGCCAAAGGGGTCAAGCAGCAAAGACTTGGCTGTGGCCAAGCGCTCAAGAGTGGGTTCGCGGGAAATCATGCTGTCCATTGTAGGCAGCTGCCGGTGTCCCTGCCGGCCACGGGCTGATGTGCTCAGCGGGTGCTGCGCATCCACTTGAGCAAGGCTGCATCGTCCAGCCCGGCCAGGCCGGTCTGAACCGCTTGTGCAAACGCGTCTTGGGCCACCTGCCCGAGCAAGGGCGCAAAGCCCACCGCCGCTGCAGCCTCCACCGCCAGCCGACTGTCCTTGGCCAGCAAGGTGGTATGAGCGCGCGGGGCGTAGTCATCCACCAAGGCCCGATGCATGCGGTCTGATCCAATCCAGCTTTGCCCGCTGGACGACTCGATGACCGACAAGGTGCGCTGCGCATCCAGCCCCATACACTCGGCCAACGCCAGCACCTCTGCCGCGCCCGCCAGGTTGATGGCTGCGAGCAGGTTGTTGACCAGCTTGGTGCGAGCCGCATCGCCCGCGCGCTCACCCACCCTGAACACCTTGTTGCTGAGCTGTTCAATCAGCCCGTGCGCCTTCAGCCAGGCTGGCTCAGAGCACGCCACCATCAAGCTCATGGTGCCCTCGGCAGCCCGCAGCGGCCCCCCGGACATGGGCGCGTCTACGCACAGCACCCCGGCTTGCGTCAATAACGCAGCCTGTTCTTCGACAAACACTGGCGCCAGTGTCGGGCACAGCATCACGGTTTGCGCCGAACCCAACGCCGTCGCAGCACCGTGCTCACCCCACAACACCAGTCGGGTTTGCGCATCGTCCACCACGGCAATGATCAACACGCCCTCGGGCCCCAGCGTCTTCACCAGCTGGGCTGGAGACTCGCACACTTGCGCTCCCAGCTGGCGGGCTTGCGCTGCGCGCAGGGGATCGACATCGCACACGGCCACAGCCACTTGCAGCGAGCGCAGGCGCGCAAGCATGCCGCCGCCCATATTGCCCACACCGATGATGCCAACCGCGTTCATGTCTGCACCAGCTGTTTGGAGCGTGCAATCGACATCAAAATACCCAATGCCAGGCCCAGCGTGACCATGGCCGTCCCCCCATAACTGATGAAGGGCAAGGGCACCCCCACCACTGGCAAGATGCCGCTGACCATGCCCATGTTCACAAAGGCATAGGTGAAGAAAATCATGCTCAGGCTGGCCGCCAGCAGGCGTGTAAATAGAGACGGTGCCTGACGCGCAATCACCAACCCCCGATAAATCAGCAGCGAATACCCCACCAGCAAAAAGAGCCCCCCCAGCAGACCGAACTCTTCGCCGTAGGCCGCGAAAATAAAGTCAGTGGTGCGCTCAGGAATGAACTCCAGGTGGGTTTGTGTGCCCTGCATGAAGCCCTTGCCCAGCAAGCCCCCGGAGCCAATGGCAATCATGCCCTGAATGATGTGAAAGCCCTTGCCCAAAGGGTCGCGCGCAGGATCGAGCAAGGTACACACCCGCTGGCGCTGGTACTCATGCAGGATTTTCCAGTCCACCCCATCGGCGCACCAGCTCGGCTCCATGATGACCAGCACCACAATGGCCACCAGACCCAGCACCACCGGCGGCACAATCCAGCGCCACTTCAAACCCGCAAAAAAGATCACGGCCAACCCCGAAGCCAACACCAGCAAAGCGGTGCCCAGATCAGGCTGCTTCATGATCAAGCCCACAGGCAGGGCCAGCAGGGCCAGCGCCACGGCAAAGTCCATGCGCGACAAGCGGCCTTCTCGCTTTTGAAACCACCAGGCCAACATCAGCGGCGTGGCAATTTTGAGGATCTCGCTGGGCTGAATCACCACCCCCACATTGATCCACCGGCGAGCGCCTTTTTTGGTGATACCAAACACCGCCACCGCAATCAGCAAGGCCACCCCCACGGTGTACAAAGGCACAGCAATCGCCATGAGCTTTTGGGGTGGCAGCTGGGCCACCAGCACCAAAATGAACCCCGCCAGCAGCATGTTGCGCGCATGGTCCACAAACCGCGTGCCATGGTCATAACCCGAGGAATACATGATGGTCAGGCCCGCGCCCGCCAGCAAGGCCACCGCCAGGGCCAATGGCCCGTCCATGCCCTGCAGCCAGCTGCCGATGCGCTGGCGCCAAGTTGGTCGTTGAATGACTGCTCCCATGGGACGTCATTATCGGCCCTGGGCAAACGCTTTGGCGCTAGCATGTGCCCATGAATTCGTCCACGCCTTCCCGTTTGGCCGTCACACACCTGCTGTACCTGCACGGGTTTCGGTCTTCGCCCAACTCCTTCAAGGCACGCGTACTGGCGCAATGGGTGCAACGACACGAGCCTGCGTTGCAGTGGGTCTGCCCCCAGCTGCCTGCCTCGCCCCAACAGGCCATCGCCTTGGCTTTGTCACTCACCCAGGGCTGGCCACAGGCCACCAGCGCCATTGTCGGCTCGTCTCTGGGCGGTTTTTACGCCCAATGGCTGGCGCGCACCCTGGGCATGCGCTCGGTCCTGCTCAACCCGGCCGTCCACCCCGCCCGCGACCTGGCCAGCCAGATCGGCACCCACCCCGCCTGGCACGACCCCAGCGAGCAGGTGCATTTTCAAAGCGAATTTGTTGATGAACTGATGCAACTGGAGGCCAGCCTGCCACCAGCACGCACGGACAGCCTGGCCATCATCGCCAAAGGCGACGAGGTGCTGGACTGGCGTGAAATGC
>CAZPTM010000188.1:0-3381 GCA_964589665.1 uncultured Limnohabitans sp.
GCAAAACGGTTGATCTTGTCTTCCACGCTCGGGCAATAACGCGGGCCTACGCCCTCGATCTTGCCGGTGAACATGGGGCTGCGGTCAAAGCCGGAGCGAATGATCTCGTGCGTGCGCTCGTTCGTGTGGGTGATCCAGCAGGGCATCTGCTGCGGGTGCATGCTCGCCTTGCCCATGAAGCTGAACACGGGCACTCCATCGTGCTCGTTCATGCCCCCTGGCATGCCATCACCAGGCTGTTCAATGCATTGGCTGAAGTCGATGGTGCGGCCATCGATGCGTGGCGGCGTCCCGGTTTTGAGACGCCCTTGCGGCAGTTTCAGCTCCTTCAGTCGAGCCGACAGACTCACGGCGGGCGGGTCACCGGCGCGGCCACCCGAGTAATTGTTCAAGCCCACATGGATCTTGCCGTCCAGGAAAGTCCCTGCGGTCAACACCACGGCGCGCGAACGAAAGCGAATGCCCACTTGCGTTACAGCGCCCACCACACGGTGGCCCTCGACCATGAGGTCATCCACCGCCTGCTGAAACAACCACAGGTTAGGCTGGTTTTCCAGCATGCGTCGGATGGCCGCTTTGTAAAGAATGCGGTCAGCCTGGGCGCGCGTCGCACGCACAGCAGGACCCTTGGAGCTGTTCAGGATACGGAACTGAATGCCCCCCTCATCGGTGGCCAAGGCCATGGCCCCGCCCAGCGCATCGACCTCTTTGACCAAGTGGCCCTTGCCAATGCCGCCGATCGACGGGTTGCAGCTCATCTGGCCCAAGGTCTCGATGTTGTGCGACAGCAGCAAGGTTTTGCTGCCCATGCGCGCAGCGGCCAGGGCGGCTTCTGTACCGGCGTGGCCGCCACCGACCACGATCACATCGAATTCCTGAGGGTAAAGCATGCTGTGCGCGCCCGAATCGGGCCAGAAAAGAGAACACAAACCTGTGCAGGGCCGCCCACAGCCTTTGGGCGGCAAAGGGTGCCTATTTTAAGGGCAGCCATCCAAATTTGCTTTTGCCCCTCGTTATGCACGCCGCGCATGACTTTGAAAATGATTGGCCTTGGACACGAGTGTGCGGTCTGCCTAAGCTGTGCGCACCTTTCAAACAAGGACTTTTGACATGAACACCTCGCACACCTTGCCCTCGTACCTGGACCCCAACCATCTGGGCCCATGGGGCATTTACCTCCAACAGGTTGACCGCGTCACGCCCTACCTGGGACATCTGGCGCGCTGGGTCGAAACCCTCAAACGACCTAAACGCGCCATGATTGTGGATGTGCCCATCGAACTGGACAACGGCACTGTGGCGCACTTTGAGGGCTACCGCGTGCAGCACAACCTCAGTCGGGGTCCCGGCAAAGGCGGTGTGCGCTTTCACCAGGATGTCACCCTGTCCGAGGTCATGGCTCTGTCGGCCTGGATGTCGGTCAAGAACGCCGCTGTCAACCTGCCATACGGCGGTGCCAAAGGGGGCATCCGCGTCGACCCCAAGACCTTGTCCAGAGGGGAGCTGGAGCGCCTGACGCGCCGCTACACCAGCGAAATCGGACTGATCATCGGCCCCTCCAAGGACATTCCGGCGCCGGACATGAACACCAACGAACAAATCATGGCCTGGATGATGGACACCTATTCCATGAACACGGGTGCCACCGCCACGGGCGTGGTCACCGGCAAACCCATTGCACTGGGCGGCTCGCTGGGCCGGCGCGAAGCTACGGGTCGCGGCGTGTTCACCGTGGCGCAGGAAGCAGCGCAACACATCCAGCTTGAGCTCAAGGGCTGCCGAGTGGCTGTGCAAGGCCTGGGCAATGTAGGGGGTGTTGCGGCGCAACTGTTTGCGCAAGCCGGCTGCAAGGTGGTGGCGGTGCAGGACCATGCGGGCACGGTGTACCAAGCTTCAGGCCTGGACATCCATGCCTTGCTTGAGCATGTGGCCATGCACGGCAGCGTGCTGGGGTTCTCCGGAGCCGAGGCTTTGGGCAAAGCGCAGTTCTGGTCGGCGCCCTGCGACATCCTGGTGCCTGCAGCACTGGAGCAGCAAATCACCGCGGACAACGCGGCGCAAATTCAAGCACGACTGGTCATTGAAGGCGCCAACGGTCCGACCACGCCTGAGGCCGATGACATTCTTGCCGAGCGTGGCATTTTGGTCGTGCCCGACGTGATTGCCAATGCCGGCGGCGTGACGGTGAGCTACTTTGAGTGGGTGCAGGATTTCTCCAGCTTCTTCTGGAGCGAAGACGAAATCAACGCCCGCCTGGTGCGCTTGATGCGCGAAGCGTTTGCAGCCGTTTGGCAAACCGCTCAGCAGCACAAGGTCAGTCTGCGCACGGCCACCTTCATCATCGCTTGCACGCGCATGCTGCAGGCGCGTGAATTGCGCGGACTCTATCCCTGATCACGCCGCCAGTGTTCAACGTGGCAGAGGCAAGGCGGCTCCCGCCTTGACCTCGCCCAGTGAAAAACTGGTGTGCAGGTCTTTCACATTGGGCAAATTGAGCAGCACATCCCGCGCAAAGGCGCTGAAAGACTGCAGATCACGCGCCACCACTTCCAATTCAAACGTACCTGTTCCGCTGATGTAGTGGCAAGCAATCACCTCCGGGATCTGTTGAATGGCCGCCTCCATCTCGCGCGTCAAATCGCCCCGGTTGCGCTCCGCGTCCAGCCGCACAAAAGCCAGCACGTCCAGGCCCACCTTGTGGCGATCGATCACAGCTCGATAGCCCTGGATAAATCCTGCCTGCTCCAGCGCACGAACACGCCTCCAGCACGGTGCGGCAGACAAGCCTACACGCTGAGCCAGTTCAGCATTGGATTGGCGACCATCGCGTTGCAATTCATTCAGAATCAGCCAGTCAAATTTATCAAGTGTTTCCATTAACCTGATTATTGAGCAATATTCTTTCAATTCCTAGGGCAAACACCATCATCAAACGCAAGCACCTATCCAAAACATCCGCCTACACTGGACGGCAGTACCCGGTGATGAAAAGAAAACCATGAACGCCCCCCTGCCCGACAACATTCGCCAAGCCCTCGAAACCGTCACGCTGGACGACAAATACAGCCTCGATGTGGGGCGGGCCTTCATGAGCGGGGTGCAGGCACTGGTCAAGCTGCCCATGCTGCAACGCCAGCGCGACGCGCTGCAAGGCAAGAACACCGCGGGCTTCATCAGCGGCTACCGGGGCTCGCCGCTCGGCGGTTACGACCAGGCGATGTGGAAAGCCCAAAAGTACCTGCAGGCGCAAAACATCGTCTTCCAGCCCGGCGTCAACGAAGAACTGGCCGCCACCGCACTGTGGGGCACGCAGCAGCTGGGCTTTGCACCGCCCGGCAGCAACAAGTTCGACGGCGTGTTTGGCATTTGGTACGGCAAAGG
>CAZPTM010000189.1:0-3356 GCA_964589665.1 uncultured Limnohabitans sp.
CGGTAGAAGGGCTCGAAGATGCGTTCGCGCAGCTCGCTAGGCACTCCGGGGCCACGGTCGCTGACGCGCAGCACGGTGCGGCCGTTTTCGGTGCGCAGCGACAGTTCAATGTCGGGCTCATCACTGTGGGTGGCTGTCGCGCCGTAGCGTTTGGCATTTTCGAGCAGGTTGCGCACCAGGCGGCGCAGCAGCTTGCTCACACCTTGCACTTCAAAGCTGGATTGGCCTTCGGGCACGTCCAGGTTGGCACCCACGCGGGCGCATTCTTCGGCGCACAGGCCCACCAGCTCCACCGGTTCGATGGTGCCCATATCGGCCTCTTTGGCATCCAGGCGGCTGGCCAGCAAAATTTCGTCAATCAGCTGGTCCAGCTCGCCCATATTTCGCAAGACTTCGGCGCGGGTGCGTTTGCGAACGTCATCGTGCAGTTGTGGCGACTCCAGCAGCTCCATGGCCATGCGAATGCGCGCAAGCGGCGAGCGCAACTCGTGTGAGGCATTGGCCAGCAAGGACTTTTGCGAGGTCATCAAGTTCTGAATGCGATCTGCAGCTTCGTTGAAGCGGCGCGAGAGGTCGGCCACTTCATCCTGACCTTGCACCGGAAAGCGCACGTTCAGATCGCCCTCGCCCCAACGCTGCACACCGTTTTGCAGGCGTTCAAGTTGCAGCGTCAGGCGGCGAATGACCGGGTACAGGGCCAGCGCCACCACCATGCCCACCAGCAACAAGGTCCATAAAAAACCATAAGGTGAGCGGGCCCACCACGGCGGCAGCGGGCGCGGCGGCGGTGGCCCGCCAGGCGTGGTGCGCGGCACTTGCAGGTAAAACTCTTGCCCGTTGGGCATGACCACCTGAAATTCGTAACCCAGACCGCGTCGGGGCAGCTGCGGTGCGACGGCCAGCACGTCGCCCTCGGTGTTGCGCACAATCAGCATGCGCGAAATGATGGGCCCGCCACTGCGGTCGCGGTCGCGTTGTTGTAAGTGAAAGGCCAGCCCCGCCAGCACCATGACCAGCGCAAGAGCGAGCACAGCGGCCAGCCACACGCGCAGGTACAAATGCCGGGAGGGAGTTTTCATGCGCAACTCAGTCCTGCTGACGAGCGAACACATAGCCCACGCCGCGCACCGTCAGGATGCGCTGGGGGTTTTTGGCGTCGTCTTCAATGGCGGCGCGGATGCGGCCCATGTGCACATCAATCGAGCGGTCAAAGGCCTCGAGCTCGCGGCCACGCACGGCTTCCATGATCTGGTCACGGCTGAGCACTCTTCCGGCACGTTCAGCCAGAGTGACCAGCAGGTCAAACTGGTAAGAGGTGAGTTCGCACTCCTGGCCGCGGACGCTAACGCGGCGTGCATCGCGGTCAATTTCAAGGCTGCCAAACTGCATGATGTGGTGCGCGCTTTCGGCATCCATGACTTTGCGGCGCAGCACAGCGCGAATGCGTGCCAGCAACTCGCGAGGCTCAAAGGGTTTGGGCAGGTAGTCATCAGCACCCATTTCCAGGCCGATGATGCGATCCATAGGGTCGCCCTTGGCGGTGAGCATGAGCACCGGGGTTTGGCCTGTGGCACCGGGCAGGGCGCGGATGCGCTGGCATACCTGCAGGCCGTCCATGTCGGGCAGCATCAGGTCCAGAATGACCAGGTCCACCGTGTTGGCAGCGAGCTGGTTCAGGCCGGCTTGCGCATCGGGCGAGTGGGTGACGGTGTAGCCATTGGCTTGCAGATAGTCCGAGACCATGCTGGCCAGACGGGCATCGTCTTCGATCATGAGGATGGATTGCATGCGTGCCATGGTGCTCGGTTGCCTCTAAGTGGGGTTGTCTGCTGCGTAAAGTTGGGTAAACCGCGTCAGGGTTTGCGGTGCACGCGTGCAGCCAGCAGCACCAGCACCAGCACCGGCGCGCCCAGCCAGGCGGTGGCGGTGAAGAAGTCGGCGTAGCCGTGGGCGTTGACGTAGTCGCCACTGAAGCCGGCAATGAATTTGGGCAGGAGCAGCATCATGGACGACAGCAGCGCGTACTGCGTGGCCGAGTAGCGGATGTTGGTTAGCGAGGACAGGTAAGCAATGAAAGCGGCTGAAGCCATGCCACTCGACAGGTTATCAGCCGAGACTACCCAAATCAGGGCGTTGAGGTCGTGCCCCACATGGCTAAGCCAGGCGTACAGCAGGTTGCTGGCAGCGCTGAGCAAGGCGCCCAAAAACAAAATACGCATCACGCCCAGGCGAGCCGACAACACACCGCCCACAAAGGCGCCGACCAGCGTCATGATCACGCCGAACACTTTGGTGACGGCGGCTACTTCGTCCTTGGTGAAGCCCATGTCCACATAAAACGGGTTGGCCATGATGCCCATGACCACATCGCTGATGCGATACACCGCAATGAGGGAAAGCATCAGTACCGCTTGCCAGCGGTAGCGGTGCCAGAAGTCGGCGAAAGGTTCGATCAGGGCGCTGTGAAGCCAATCCCCAACAGAGCGTGCAGGCTTGAGAGGGGCGGGCGCAGGCTCTGGCGAGGTGAGCACCGTCAGCATGCCCGGCAGCATGCTGGCCGCCATGATGGTGTAGGCCCATTGCCAGGCGCTTTGCGCGTAGCCGGTGTCTGCGCCTTGGGCATAGGCGGCCAGCCACAGCACGCCAGCGCCCGACCAGATCATGGCCAGGCGGTAACCCGTCTGGTAGCTGGCGGCCAGCACGGCTTGTTCGTCGGCTTGTGCGGACTCGATGCGGTAAGCGTCCAGCGCAATGTCTTGCGTGGCCGAGCCAAAGGCCACGGCCAGTGCGCACCACACCAAGGGGGCCAGGGCCTGGGTGGGGTCATAACTGGCCATGCCCAGCAGGCCAGCAGCAATGCCCACTTGCGACAGCAGCAACCAGCTGCGGCGACGGCCCAGACGGCGCGTCAGGCCCGGCAGGGGCAGGCGGTCTACCAGCGGGGCCCAAACCCAATTGAAGCCGTAGGCCAGCCCTACCCAGCTGAGGTAGCCAATGGTGCTGCGATCAATGCCCGCTTCGCGCAGGCGAAAACTCAGCGTGCCCAGCACCAGCAGCAGGGGCAAGCCCGCCGAAAAACCCAGCATCAGCATGCGCAGACTGGCGGGTTGCAGATACAAGGCAAAGGCAGCCAGCCAGGACCGTGCGGGTGCAGACGTCGGTGCGTGATCAGGGGTGTTCATGTGCGCATTATCGGCATCGTCAAAGCTGACAACTTTACGGCTATTATTTGCGCATCATGTGTTGGCTTTGTGATCTCAAAACTTCTTCTTCCTCACCCTCGCGTGTGTGGGATGCGCGTCGTGGTTTTTTGTTGGCCACCAGTGCCGTCGGGGCTGACGCTGCGCTGGCGCAGG
>CAZPTM010000190.1:0-3326 GCA_964589665.1 uncultured Limnohabitans sp.
GGCCTGAGCGATCGATCAGGTATTTGTTGAAGTTCCAGGAAGGTGCTTTGCCGGTAGCTTGTGCCAAGGCTTTGAACAAAGCGTTCGCATCTTTGCCGCGCACGGCAGACTTTGCAAACATCGGAAACACCACGCCATAGGTGTTGTAGCAAAAATCGGCAATGTCTTTGTTGTTGCTTTTCTCCTGGAAAAAATCGTTGGACGGAAAGCCCAGGATCACCAGTCCTTGGTTTTTGTACTTTTGATACAAGGCTTCCAGCCCTTGGTACTGGTAAGTGAAACCGCAATAGCTGGCGGTGTTGACCACCAGCGCCACTTTGCCGCTGTATTGACACAGGTTTTGTGGCGAGTCGTCCTGCAGCTTGGGAAAGGTGTGCTTGAGGATGGCTGGGCACGGTGTTGTGCTCTGTGCTGAGTCTGCTGCCCAGGCGGTGTGCGTGGGCAGCAAAGTTCCAAAAAAGGCAGCAACAATCCAGTGTTTCATGATGGTTCTCCAGGGAGCTTATGGGGTGTTCAGCTTGTCAAGGCGCAGGACTTCAACGCATCAAGGGGGATGATGTCCAGGGCGCGTTCATGTGTGCTTTCGAGGACTACGGGCGGTGCGACACCGGCTTCGTAGGCTTGCAGCCAGCGGCTGGCGCACAGACACCAGCGGTCACCGGGCTTGAGGCCCCTGAAACGGTACTCGGGTCGTGGTGTGACCAGATCGTTGCCCTGCGCGACAGAGAAGTCCAGAAAAGCCTGTGTGACGCGGGCGCACACCAGGTGCAGGCCCGTGTCGTCGGGCAAAGTTTGGCAGCAGCCATCGCGCAAATAACCGGTCAAGGGTGCGTAGGAGCAGGCGACCAGTGGGGTGCCCAAAACATTGCGTGCAGTGGTGGTCATGGCGGTATCTTGTGAAGTTGTTAGATCATGTCCAGCTTTTCCAGACGAGCTGTCTGTTGCTTGATTTCCAGCATGGTTTCTGAGGGCATTTTGCGGAGTTGGTGGTAGACCACGCCCAAGCGGGGATTGTTTTGGAAGTGTGTGCGATGGCGGTCAAAAAAGTCCCAGTACAAGGCGTTAAAGGGACAAGCCTTCTCACCTGTGCGGGACTTTGGATCGTACGCGCAACCCTTGCAGTGGTCGCCCATGCGCTGCAAATACGCAGCGCTGCTCACGTAGGGCTTGGTGGCGAGCTGTCCCCCGTCAGCCCATTGGCTCATACCTAGGGTGTTGGGCGCTTCGACCCACTCGAATGCGTCGATGTAAATGCCCAGGTACCAGCGGTGCAGCGCCTGTGGGTCGAGCCCGGCGAGGAGCGCGAAGTTGCCAATCACCATCAGGCGTTGAATGTGGTGGGCATAAGCGTGTTCGAGCGATTGACCGATGGCGCTGGCCACACACGCCATTTGCGTTTGGCCTGTCCAAAACCATTTGGGCAAGGGACGGGTGTGCTGCAGATGGTTGACCCCGGTGTAGCCGGGCATGCGCGCCCAGTACACGCCGCGCACGTATTCGCGCCAACCCAAAATTTGCCGAATGAACCCTTCGGCCGCATGCAAGGGCGCTTGGCCACCGCGCCAGGCTTGCTCGGTGCGTTGCACCACCTCTTTTGGGTGCAGCATCTTGGTGTTGAGGGCGAACGACAGCAGCGAGTGGAACAGGTGCCAGCTGTGCTGAGTCAACGCATCTTGGTAGTCGCCAAAGTGCGGCAGGGCATGGGTGATGAAGTGGTCGAGCTGCTGTAGGGCCTCGTTGCGGTTGAGTGGCCAGCGAAAGGCGTGGGCTTGTGGTTCGCCCATGGTTTGCACGCCAGCGGCCTGGATGCTTTGCCACAGCGCGCTGTGGTCGTGGCAGGGGCGCATGTCGGCCGGAGCGGCTGGCGTGCCCGGCCAGGGTTTGCGGTTGTCGGCGTCAAAGTTCCATTGGCCTGCCTCGGGCTTTCCCTCGGCGGTCATCAGCACACCGTGCTTCTTGCGCTGCTGGCGGTAAAAGCTCTCCATCAGCCATTGTTTTTTGCCTGCAAACTGCTTGGCCGCTTCGTCGCGGGTGGTGAAGAAATGTTCGCTGTCCACCATCTGCACAGCTGCATTGCATTGTGTGGCCCATTCGCGCAAAGCGTGGTCGACGCGCCACTCATCGGGTGCTTGGTATTCGACGGCGCTTGCGCCGTAGTGCGCGACCAGTGCGTCCAGGTTGGCTGTGATGCTCTGGCGGTTGCTGGGGTCGTCGATGGCCACATAGCGCACCCGGTGGCCTGCACTTTTGAGCTGGGTCGCAAAGTCGCGCATGGCCGCAAAAATGCCGATCACCTTTTGCGCGTGGTGGCGCACGTAGTCGGTCTCGCAGCGCACTTCCATCAGCACATAAACCACATCGATGCTCACATCTGTGAACCAGCTGTGCAGCGGGTTCAATTGGTCACCCAAAATCAGGCGCAGGATAGGGCTTTGCTCTGTGCTCATGGGTTCGCGCTTTTGCCAGACGGTTTGACCGTACCGCCTTGGCGGCAGCGGTCCGAGCAGTACTTGACCTGCTCCCAGTCGCGCGCCCATTTGCGCCGCCAGACAAAAGGCAGGCCACAAGCCGCGCAGACTTTTTGCGGTAGATCCGATTTTTTGCGCATTTTCATGGTCAGAGGTCCAGTGCCATTTGGTTGGTGGGTGGGGTGGGCTTGCGGCGCGGGGCTGGGCCCTCTTCGCCGCGGGCATCGCGATTGCTGCCGGGCATGCCACGACGCGAGCCGTGGCGCTCGACCACGGCGGCCTTGGCGGCGCGCACGTTGGGCTCGCGCCGCAAGGCGTGCATGCGGGCCTTGGACTCGCGCAGCGCGTCCATCAGTTTGACGGGGGGTACGGCGATGTCTTGTCCCAACCGCAGACCGAACCGCGCTGCCACCTCGTCGCCCATGCGCCAGGGCTCGAACAGCCAACTGTCGGGCACGCGGCGCAGCGCGGGCAGCCACTGGCGCACAAAACGGCCTTGTGGGTCGTGGTCCATGGCCTGCTTGATGGGGTTGTAAACGCGGGTGGTGTTGATGCCGGTGGTGCCTGACTGCATTTGCATCTGCGGCCAGTGGATGCCGGGTTCGTAGTCCAGAAACTGCCGCGCCAGCCAGTGGCCCACCGACTGCCAGTGCAGCCACAAGGGGTAGGCGGCGACCGACACCAGCATGGCCCGCATGCGGAAGTTGAGCCAGCCGGTCTCGCGCAGCATCGCCACACAGGCGTCCACCATGGGCCAGCCGGTGCGCCCTTGCGTCAGGGCCTCAAAGTGGGCCGGATTCCATTCGGCTTCGCGCAGGCCGTCGTAGCCGCGGTGCAGGTTGCGCCACTCCAGCTCGG
>CAZPTM010000191.1:0-3321 GCA_964589665.1 uncultured Limnohabitans sp.
CCAATCGAAAACCCACGGCTTGGTGGTTGAAGATGGCTGTGCCAAAACTTTCGCGTTGCTTGGCGTACTCAATGGCCACCTCCAGCGCACTGCGGGCCATGCCAATGCTTTGGGCCGCAATGCCAATGCGGCCGCCTTCCAGGGCAGACAAGGCAATCTTGTAGCCTTCGCCTTCTTGGCCAATCAAATTCTCGGCAGGCACTTCGCAGTTTTCAAAATTGATTTGCGCGGTGTCACTGGAATGCTGTCCCAGTTTGTCTTCCAAGCGCGCCACCTGGTAACCCGGTGTGGCCGTGGGCACAATGAACGCACTCATGCCTTTTTTGCCTGCACCTTTGTCTGTGACGGCAATGACGATGGCCACATCGCCATGCTTGCCGCTGGTGATGAACTGCTTGACGCCGTTGATGATGTATTCATCGCCCTCTTTCACGGCAGTGGTGCGCAGCGACGAAGCGTCAGAGCCCACATGTGGCTCGGTCAGGCAAAAAGCGCCCAGCAACTCACCCTGCGCCAGCGGCGTGAGCCATTGCTTTTTCTGCGCATCGTTGCCGTACATCATGAGGATGGCGTTGACCGGGCAGTTGGTCACGCTAATCGTCGTGCTCACACCACCGTCTCCGGCCGCGATTTCTTCGAGCACCAGCGCCAGCGTCAGGTAGTCCAGGCCCGCACCACCCAACTCTTCGGGCACGCATATGCCGTAAGCGCCCAGCGCCGCCAGCCCCTTGTGGGCATCTTTGGGGAAGTGGTGCTTCTTGTCCCATTCGCCCGCATGGGGCCACAGCTCCTGCCGCGCAAAGTCGCGCACGGCGTCACGAATCATTTCCTGGTCGGAGGTCAGCAACATGACGTGTTCCTCAAACCAGTTCGAGCGCGACGGCGGTGCCTTCGCCACCTCCAATGCACAGCGTGGCCAGGCCTTTTTTCAGGCCACGGGCCTGCAGTGCGTGGATCAGGGTAACCATGATGCGGGCACCCGACGCGCCAATCGGGTGACCCAGTGCACAAGCACCGCCATTAACGTTGACCTTGTCGTGCGGCACGTTCAGCTCATGCATCAGCGCCATGGGCACCACGGCAAAGGCTTCATTGATTTCCCACAGATCCACGTCTTCGACCTTCCAGCCCGCCTTGTCCAACGCCTTTTGTGACGCGCCCACCGGGGCGGTGGCAAACCACTCAGGCTCTTGTGCGTGGGTGGCGTGGCTGACGATACGCGCCAGCGGCTTGCAACCGAGCTTGGCCGACGTGCTTTCGCGCATCATGACCAGTGCTGCAGCGCCGTCGTTGATGGACGAGCTGGCGGCCGCCGTGATGGTGCCGTCTTTCTTGAAAGCGGGCTTGAGCGTGGGGATCTTGTCGATCTTGATTTTGCCTGGCCCCTCATCGGTGGCCACCACGGTTTCACCCGTACGGGTCTTGACGGTCACAGGGGCGATCTCTTTGGCAAAGCTGCCGTTCTTGATCGCGTCTTGTGCGCGCTGCACGCTGGCCATGGCAAAGGCGTCTTGCTGCTCGCGTGTGAAGTGGTATTTGGCAGCGCAGTCTTCGCCAAAGGTGCCCATGCTTCGACCCGCCTGGTAGGCATCTTCCAGGCCGTCAAGCATCATGTGGTCAAACAAGCGATCGTGACCAATGCGGTGCCCGCCACGGCCCTTGAGCACCAGATAAGGTGCATTGGTCATGCTTTCCATGCCACCGGCCACGAGCACGTCGTGACTGCCAGCCACGAGCATGTCGTGCGCAAACATGGCCGCACGCATGCCCGAGCCGCACATCTTGGACAGCGTGACCGCACCCGCACTCTTGGGCAGGCCGCCCTTGAATGCGGCCTGGCGCGCCGGGGCCTGGCCCTGGCCAGCCATCAGGCAGTTGCCGAACAGCACTTCGGTCACGAGCTCGGGGGCGATGCCTGCACGCTCGACGGCGGCCTGAATGGCGACACCACCCAGGTCATGCGCTGCAAGCGAGGAAAAGTCGCCCTGGAAGCTGCCCATGGGGGTGCGGGCAGCGCTGACGATGACGATGGGGTCGGACATGGTTTTCTCCAATCGAGTTAATACGTGACCACGCACCCCGTCGGGATCACGCGGCAGAAAGAGCGCCACCACGGGGGTAGCGCTTGAAAGCGTTGCGGAAGACATCTACCACTTCGTCAGCATGACTCATAGTGACGCCGAGGTCTTTGACCAAGCCATTGTCCAGGCCATAAATCCAGCCGTGCACGGTCACTTTCTGACCTCGACTCCATGCATCCTGCATGACGTTGGACATGGCCACATTACCGACCTGCTCGATCACGTTCATTTCGCACATGACTGACTCAAGTTCAGCTTGCGGCAGATGGTTCAGGCGCTGACGGTGACGCAAGCGCACGTCCTGCACATGGCGCAGCCAGTTGTCAGCCAGGCCAACACGGGTACCCCGCGTTGCAGCCAGCACACCCCCGCAGCCATAGTGCCCCACCACCATGATGTGCTCGACTTTGAGGGCATCAACCGCATATTGGATAACGGACAGCGCGTTCAGGTCGGAATGCACCACCACATTGGCCACATTGCGATGCACAAATACTTCACCAGGGTCAAGGCCCGTGATTTGGTTTGCCGGCACGCGACTGTCAGAACAACCGATCCACAGGTACTTGGGATTTTGCTGATTGGTCAAGCGAGAGAAATACGCAGGGTTTTCTTGAACCATGCGATCGGCCCAAGCACGATTGTTATCAAAGAGGTGTTGAAGTGATTTGCTCATGCGTCAATTGTCGCAGTGCCACAACTTCCTTAACAAGTTTCGGCGAACAGTTCGCGGCCAATCAGCATACGGCGAATCTCGCTGGTGCCTGCACCAATCTCGTACAGTTTGGCGTCGCGCCACAAGCGGCCCAGCGGGTATTCGTTGATGTAGCCGTTGCCGCCATAGATTTGTACACCCTCGCCCGCCATCCAGGTGGCTTTTTCGGCGGTCCAGAGGATGACCGAAGCGCAGTCCTTGCGCACCTGGCGCACATGCTCGGTGCCCAGCATATCGAGGTTTTTGGCCACAGTGTAGGCAAAGCTGCGCGCCGCCTGCAGCACGGTGTACATGTCGGCGACCTTACCCTGGATGAGCTGGAATTCGCCAATGCTCTGGCCAAACTGCTTGCGGTCGTGGATGTAGGGGATGATGTTGTCCATCACCGATTGCATGATGCCCAGCGGGCCGCCGGTAAGCACGGCTCGCTCGTAATCCAGGCCACTCATCAGCACTTTGGCGCCCATGTTCAGGCCGCCCAGGATGTTTTCTTCGGGCACCTCGACGTCCTGGAACACCAGCTCG
>CAZPTM010000192.1:0-3315 GCA_964589665.1 uncultured Limnohabitans sp.
TGGATGTGGCCCAACGCGCGCATCAGCGTCATGGGCGGCGAGCAGGCAGCCAGCGTGTTGGCCACCGTCAAGCGAGATGGCATTGAAGCCAAGGGTGGCCAGTGGAGCGCCGAGGAAGAGGCGGCCTTCAAGGCCCCGATCAAACAACAGTATGAAGACCAGGGGCACCCCTACTACGCCACGGCCCGCCTGTGGGATGACGGCGTGATTGACCCCGCTGACACACGCCGTGTGTTGGCACTGGGCTTGAGCGCATCGCTCAATGCGCCAATTCCTGAAACCAAATTCGGTTTGTTCCGGATGTAAAGGCTAGAGACCATGTACCAGACCCTCGAAATCGAACGCCAAGGCCGTGTGGCCACGCTGTGGATGAACCGCCCGGATGTGCACAACGCCTTTGACGAAACCTTGATCTCAGAACTCACCGCCGCCTGCGAGGCGCTGGACCAGGACGCCAGCGTGCGCGTGGTGGTGCTAGCTGGGCGCGGCAAAAGTTTCTCTGCCGGGGCTGACCTCAACTGGATGAAGCGCGCCGCGCAAAACGGCGTCGAAGAAAACCTGCGCGATGCCCGTGCCCTGGCTCGCATGCTGCGTGTGCTGGCCGAAATGAAAAAGCCCACCATTGCCCGCGTGCAGGGCGCGGCACTCGGCGGTGGCACGGGCCTGACGGCTGCCTGTGACATCGCTGTGGCTTCAACCAAGGCGGTCTTTGCCACGTCCGAAGTCAAGTTCGGCATCATCCCCTCGGCCATCAGCCCTTATGTGGTGCGGGCGATTGGCGCGCGTCAGAGCTACCGCTACTTTCAATCGGCCGAGCGTATCGACGCGCTGCGTGCCCGTGAACTCGGCCTGGTGCACGAGGCGGTCGAGCCAGAGCAGCTGGATGCCAAGGTGCAGGAAATTGTGGATGCGCTCATTCAGGGCGGTCCCCTGTCACAGGCTGCAGCCAAGGACCTGATTCGTGCGGTGGACAACAAACCGATCAACGACGCTGTGGTCGAAGACACTGCACAACGCATTGCGCAGTTGCGCGCCACGCCTGAAGCGCAAGATGGCCTTTCGGCTTTCCTCGATAAGCGCCAGCCCGGTTGGCTGGCCTGATTGCCACGTCGCTGCGCGCCTCGCAATGACATTGTGAAAGTCCATCGTCATCGCGAGCAACGCGTGGCGATCCAGATGGAGTGTTGGATATGTTCAAGAAAATCCTGATCGCCAATCGCGGCGAAATCGCCTGCCGTGTCGCTGCAACAGCCAAGCGCATGGGCATCCAGACCGTCGCCGTCTATTCTGATGCCGACGCTGGCGCCAAGCATGTGCAGGCCTGCGATGAGGCGGTGCATGTGGGCGGCTCGGCCCCCAAGGACAGCTACCTGCAGTGGCAGCGCATCATCGACGCGGCACAGGCCACGGGCGCCCAGGCCATCCACCCCGGCTACGGTTTTCTGAGCGAGAACGAAGCTTTTGCCAACGCCTGTGCGCAGGCCGGGCTGGTCTTCATCGGCCCGCCTGCGTCCGCCATTCTCGCCATGGGCCTGAAGGCCGAGTCCAAGCAGCTGATGGAAAAAGCCGGTGTGCCGCTGGTACCCGGCTACCACGGCAGCAACCAGGACCCGGCTATGTTGCAGGCCGAGGCCGATCGCATTGGCTATCCGGTGCTGATCAAGGCCAGTGCCGGTGGCGGTGGCAAGGGCATGCGTGCGGTCGATAAGTCGCAGGACTTCATGGCTGCGCTCGAGTCGTGCAAACGCGAAGCCATCAACAGCTTTGGCAGCGATGCGGTGCTGATTGAGAAGTACGTGCAGCGCCCGCGTCACATCGAGATCCAGGTGTTTGGCGACACGCAGGGCAACTGCGTGTACCTGTTCGAGCGCGACTGTTCGGTGCAGCGCCGCCACCAGAAGGTGCTCGAAGAAGCCCCGGCCCCCGGCATGACGCCCGCGCTGCGCCAGCAGATGGGCCTGGCCGCTGTGGCCGCCGCCAAGGCGGTGAACTACGTGGGCGCGGGTACGGTGGAGTTCATCGTCGAGCAGGCGGCGTATGACCAGCCCGAGTCGATGCGCTTTTATTTCATGGAGATGAACACCCGATTGCAGGTGGAGCATCCGGTGACCGAAGCCATCACCGGCCTGGACCTGGTGGAGTGGCAGTTGCGCGTGGCCAGCGGCGAGCCGCTGCCGCTGCAGCAGGACGAGATCCGCATGCACGGCCATGCGATCGAAGCGCGCATCTGCGCCGAGAACCCGGACAACAATTTTTTGCCCGCCACCGGCACGCTCGCCGTCTACCGCAAGCCGAAGGCGGTGAGCTTTGAGCGGGGCGAAGTGCGCTTTGACGACGGCGTGCGCGAAGGCGACACCATCAGCCCCTTCTACGACTCGATGGTGGCCAAGCTGATCGTGCATGGCGACACGCGCGAGCAGGCGCTGGCCCGGCTGGACACCGCGCTGGGGCAGACGCAGATCGTGGGCCTGAACACCAATGTGCAGTTCCTGCGCCATGTGGTCCGCAGCGATTCGTTTGCCACTGCCAAGCTCGACACCGCACTCATCCAGCGCGAAGAGGCGGGGCTGTTCAAGCAGGACCCGGTGGGTGTGGAGGCTGCGGCTGCAGCGGTGGTCGCGCACACGCTGGCCGCCGAGCAGGCGTTGGCAGGCGCTGACCCTTTCAGCGCACGCGATGGTTTCCAGTCGCACGGCACCACGCAACGACACTTCACGCTGGTGCAAGATGAACAGGCGGTGCAGGCCGTTTTGACCTATGGTCGAGAGGGGCTGACCTTGCAAGTGGGTGCGGGTGAACCCCTGCCGCTGCAGTTTGCCACGCGAGCAGATGGACTGCTGGTGCAACATGCTGAGCGCCTGCTGAGCACCGTGCACTGGCAAGGCGAAGTGGCGCATGTGTTCACACCGCGCGGTGCTGTACGGATGAGCTTGCAGGACCCGCTGGCCCATGCGGGCGAGGTGGCCGAAGAAGGTGGACGCCTGACGGCGCCCATGCCGGGCAAGGTGGTGTCCTTTGCCGTCAAGGTGGGTGACAAGGTCAAGGCCGGCCAGCCGTTGGCGGTGATGGAGGCCATGAAAATGGAGCACACACTGGCCGCGCCCCACGACGGCGAAGTGCTGGAATTGCTTTATGCGCCGGGCGACCAGCTGGCCGAAGGTGCAGAATTGCTCAAACTTTCCAGCTGAACATTGCCATGAAACTGCCCTCCCAAGTTCGCCTGATCGACGTCGGTCCACGCGATGGCCTGCAAAACGAAAAACAGCCTGTGCCTGCTGACATCAAGATCGAGCTGGTGCACCGGCTGCAGGCTGC
>CAZPTM010000193.1:0-3257 GCA_964589665.1 uncultured Limnohabitans sp.
ATCGCCCTTGGCCAGGAACTCGAGGTTGTCGTCCAGTGCGCCCATCCAGGGGCCCATTTTTTCTTCTTCGGTGCCGGGCAAAAAGCCGATGTCTTCGCCCACGCTCACGGTGGCACGGGTCATGATGATTTCGGTGTAGCGGCGGTCATCCAGCACTTGCGTCAAGCCGGCGGCCAGAGCCATCAGGGTCTTGCCGGTGCCAGCTGTGCCGGTCAGGGTGACGAAGTCCACCTCAGGATCGGTCAACAAGTTCAGGGCAAAGTTCTGCTCGCGGTTGCGTGCGGTCACGCCCCACACGGCGTTCTTTTGATGCGCAAAGTCTTTGAGGGTGCGCAGAACCGCGGTTTTGCCGCGCACTTCTGTCACCCGGGCATAAAGGCTGGGCTCACCTGCTGCTTCAAAGTACACAAACTGGTTGATGAACAGGCTGGGCACGATGGGGCCGGAGATGCGGTAGAAGGTATGGCTACCTTGCTGCCAGCTCTCCACGGTTTTGCCGTGCTTGGCCCAGAAGTCTGCGGGCAGGGCCAGGGCGCCGGTATAGAGCATGTCCCCGTCTTCCAGGGCCTTGTCGTTTTGGTAGTCCTCGGCGTGCAGGCCCATAGCGCGCGCCTTGACGCGCATATTGATGTCCTTGGACACCAGCACCACTTCGCGCTTGTCGTGCTTTTCGCACAATGCGCGGACCACGCCCAGGATCTGGTTGTCGGCCTTGCCTTGGGGCAGGGCCAGGGGCAGGCTCAGGTCCAGGGGTTCGGTTTGGAAGAACAGATGTCCCTGTGCATCGCTGTGGCCCAGCACAGACAAGGGTTGGCCTGCAGCCATGTCGGTACTGGAAGCGGCCAGCGTGTCAAGGTAGCGGCTCGCCTGGCGGGCATTGCGTGCGACTTCGGAGGTGCCTTTTTTGTTGCTGTCGAGCTCTTCGAGCACGATCATGGGCAAAAAGACGTCGTGTTCTTCAAATCGGAACAGGCTCATGGGGTCGTGCATGAGCACATTGGTGTCGAGCACAAACAGCTTGGCAGGACCTGTATTTTTCTTGCGAGCCTTGGCCTTGATGGCTTTGACAGGGGCAACCTTGGTGACTTTGCTCACTGGTTCGGCTGCAGGCATGGTGACAGGCGCAGACACAAAGGGCGCCGCAGCCGCTGGAACGCCCTCGGTTGCGGTTTTGGTGCGGGGTGTGCGTGCAGTGGTCGCTGCGGGTGCCTCCGACAGGGATTTTTGGGTGAGCAGAGTAGCGCGTTGTTTGGGAGGTGGAGGCAGGGGCATGAACTAGGCCTTGTCGACGGAAACATGGAAGCCCCGAAAACAAAAAGCCGCCAGGCTTGCCAGGCGGCTTTGTTGTGGATCACGGGGTACGACTGCAATCTGCATGAGCTCATTATGCATGAGCTCTGTGTCACCTTTTGGGGTGATCTCAGGCTGTGGCAGCAGCTGCTTTTTTCAGGGCCTTGACGGCCTTGAGCACTTCTTCCACGTGGCCTGGCACTTTCAGGCCGCGCCACTCTTGCTTGAGCAAGCCATCTGCACCCACCAGGAAGGTGCTGCGCTCGATGCCTTTGACTTTTTTGCCGTACATGATCTTGTTTTTGACCACACCGAACATGTGACACATCTTTTCTTCAGTGTCAGCGATCAGTTCGAAGGGCAGTTCGAGTTTGGTCTTGAAGTCGTCGTGGGACTTCATGTTGTCGCGAGAAACACCAAAAACCACAGCACCAGCTTTGACAAAGTCTTTGTACTTGTCGCGGAACTGCATGGCTTCGGTGGTGCAGCCGGGGGTATTGTCTTTCGGGTAGAAATACAGGATCATGGTTTGACCCAGATGGGTGGTGTTTGAAACCTTGATACCGCCAGTTGCGTTCGCTTCAAATTCGGGCAGGGGCTTGTTGAGAACGATCGCCATGTAGACACTCTTTTCGGGGGTGTTTTGTAAGTGTTTTGAAAACTTACAATTTTCGACAAACAAGTATTTTACCCGAAAAGATAGTAGCTATATGGTATTCGTCTTTGCAGCCTGATGGGAGGCCAGCAGCAAGACGGCCATAACTTTTCGGCCCTCACTGGCCAAAATGTTGTAGGTGCGACAGGCCGCTGCCGTGTCCATGGTTTCCAGTCCCATGCGCCTTTCCATGAGGGGTTGCAACCACGATCCTGGCAAAAATTGTTGTCGCTCTCCGCAGCCCATGATGATCAGTTCGGTGTCTTGTTGAGCCAGGGTCTGAAGATGGGCTGCCTGAACCTGATCCCAGTGCTCGACAACCCAGGCTTCCCAGGCGGGGGTGCCGTGGCTGCGAATGCACACGGCATGATCAATGCGCTGCCCCTGCACCGTGATCCAGCCGGGTCCCATGGCAGAGATCAGAGGGGCATTGGATTTGTCGGGCTGTAACTTCATGAGGCTGGGTGTCGAAATGCGTTGAAATAAGGCGGGAAGAGGGCGTTAAATGTGGTCAAATTATAGGTTTTCGCTCTTGACTTTATCTGTCCAGGAGGGACTGTGAAGCCCATCGTCAAATCCGCCAAACTGGCCAATGTGTGCTACGACATCCGTGGCCCCATCATGGACCGTGCTCGCCAAATGGAAGAGGACGGCCACAAGATCATCAAACTCAACATTGGCAACCTGGCGGTTTTCGGTTTTGATGCGCCCGAGGAAATCCAGCAGGACATGATCCGTAACCTGCCCAACTCGGCCGGGTATTCGGACAGCAAAGGTATTTTTGCAGCGCGCAAAGCCGTGATGCACGAAACCCAACGCCAGGGCATTTTGGGCGTCACGCTAGACGACATTTACCTGGGCAATGGTGCCAGTGAACTCATCGTCATGGCCACGAACGCCTTGCTCGACGACGGCGACGAGTTGCTGTTGCCTGCACCGGACTACCCACTGTGGACGGCTGCGGCCAGCCTGTCTGGCGGCACGCCGGTGCACTACATGTGCGACGAGAGCAATGGCTGGATGCCGGACATCAACGACATCCGCACCAAGATCACGCCCAAGACCAAAGGGATTGTGGTCATCAACCCCAACAACCCCACGGGCGCGTTGTACAGCAAGGACTTGCTGCAGCAAATCGTCAACCTGGCGCGTGAGCATGGCCTGGTTATTTACGCCGACGAGGTGTACGACAAGGTGTTGTACGACGATGTGGTCCACACCCCGATCGCCAGCTTGTCGACCGATGTGTTGACGTTGACTTTTAATTCGCTGTCCAAGAGCTATCGTTCTTGCGGTTACCGCGCAGGCTGGA
>CAZPTM010000194.1:0-1742 GCA_964589665.1 uncultured Limnohabitans sp.
ATGAAGCCATTGAGATGATCAATCTCGGTGGCCTTGTTTTTTTGCAGGTCTTGCGCGGTCGATGAATACTGGCCCTGCATGGTGCGGGCAATGTTCTCGATCATGGGCCACAACGGGGCATCGAGCACAATGCCTGTCGCTTGGGCCACGGCCATGCATTCGTCGTGAGCGCTGCGCATGAGTTGCCACATGCCCGGTTGCTGCACCAGGTCGCCGTAGGGGCGCTGGGTGATGGCGCTGGCGGCGTTGTAGGTGCAGTTGATGATGAGCTTGGTCCACAGGGCGCCTTGCACATTGCTCGACACGGTGCTGGGAATGGCTGCGTCGCTGAGCAGTTGCGCCAAGGCTGCGCTGCGCGGGTGCTGACCCAGCACCAGGTCGCCACGGCCGAAGTGCTGCACATGGCCGTGGCCGGCCATGGCGGTGGCGACATAGACCACTGTGGCAATCACGTCCTGGCCCAGCACGGTTTGCAGGCGCTGGGCGTTGTCCACGCCGTTTTGCAGGCTGAGCACAGCAGCGTGCGGGTGCAGGTGGGCTTTCATTTGCGCGCCCGCGCTTTCGGTATCCGAAGACTTGACGCAAAACAGCACCAGCTCGGCGTTGGCGATGGCTGCAACGTCGCTGCTGGCATGCAGTGCAATGCGCTCGTCAGACGTGGCGGTTTGCAGGCGCAGGCCTTGCGCGGCGATGGCCTGCACATGCGCAGGGCGGGCAATGAGGGTGACGGTGTGGCCGGCTCGTGCCAGCAGGCCGCCGTAGTAGCAGCCCACGGCGCCGGCGCCCATGACAGCGATGTGCATGGTTCAGAGCCTCAGGTGTAGCGTTTGTTGCGCAGGTTGTTTTTCATGTCGCGCAGCATGGGTTGCAGGTGCTCGCCAATGCGCAGCGCCACCGTGGTGGCCAGGATGTCGATGATCAGCAGGTGCAGCAAGCGCGAGACCATGGGGCTGTATTTGTCGTAGCCCTCGGGGTGGTCGGCGGTGAGGTGAATGTGGCCTGCGCTGGCCAGCGGTGAGCCGCTGGCGGTGATGACGATGGTGGTGGCACCCCGTTTTTTGGCGATGTCGCAGGCGTCCATCAGGTCACGGGTGCGGCCCGAGTTGGAGATGATGACGGCGCAGTCGCCGGGCTGCAGCATGGAGGCGCTCATGACCTGCATGTGGCCGTCGCTGTAGGCGATGGTGTTCAGACCCAGGCGAAAGAATTTGTGCTGCGCATCCTGCGCCACGATGCCGGAGTTGCCGACGCCGTAAAACTCGATGCGTCGGCCACTCTTTTGAGTGTCGGCAAGGGCTTGCGCCGCATGGTCCAGCGCAAAGGAGCTGGCGTCGTTGCGGTACTTGAGGAACGCCGCCACCGTGTTGTCGATGACCTTGACCGCGATGTCGCTGGTTTTGTCGTCCACGTCGACGCTGCGGTGGATGAAGGGTACGCCCTCGCTGACGCTGCCGGCCAGCTTGAGTTTGAAGTCGGACAGGCCGTCGTAGCCCATGCTGCGGCAAAAGCGCACCACGGTGGGTTTGCTGACGTGTGAACGGTCAGCCAGCTCGGTCACAGGCAGGTTGGCAAAGGCGCGAGGGTCAGCCAGCACCAGTTTGCCCACGCGCTGTTCAGCGGGGGCCAGAGAGGGTAGCGATGCCTTGATGCGGTCGAGCATGAATGTCTCCGTGGTGTTAATGGGTCATGGATTGCTTCGCTGCGCTCGCAATGACGGTGTCACATTGTGACAAGGTTAAGGG
>CAZPTM010000194.1:1842-3256 GCA_964589665.1 uncultured Limnohabitans sp.
GCGCTCGGGCCCCAGGTGCCTGCGGCGTAGGGGCGCGGGCCCACCGGGTCGGCGGCCCAGTGCTGCAAGATGGGCTCGACCCAGCGCCAGGCTTCTTCCTGTTCGTCGCTGCGCACAAAGAGGTTGAGGCGACCGTCGAGCACGTCGAGCAGCAGGCGTTCGTAGGCGCCCACACGCTCGCTGCCAAATCGGCTGTCAAAGTCCAGGTCCAGATGCACGGGCGTCAGGGTCTGGTTACCGCTGCCGGCGCCGCGCTTGCTTTGGCCTTGCGCAAACAGGTGCAGTTCCAGCCCATCCTTGGGTTGCAGGTGGATGATCAGCTTATTGACCTGGCCTGTAGGGCTTTGGAAGATCTGGTGCGGGGTGTTGCGGAAATTGATCTCGATGTGCGCTTCGCGTGCGGCCATGCGTTTGCCGGTACGGATGTAAAACGGCACGCCGGCCCAGCGCCAGTTGGCGATTTCGGTGCGCAGGGCCACAAAGGTTTCGGTGGCGCTGGTGGGACTGACGCCTTGTTCGTCGCGGTAGCCGGGTACAGCCTGGCCAAACACATTGCCGGCAGCGTACTGGCCACGGATGGCGTGCTGGCTCAGGGTTTCGGGGGTCCAGCGTTTGAGAGCGCGCAGCACCTTGAGCTTTTCGTCGCGGATGGCGTCGGCGTGGGCGTTGATGGGCGGCTCCATCGCAATCGCGCACAGCAGCTGCAGCGCGTGGTTTTGCACCATGTCGCGCAGGGCGCCGGTGCCTTCATAAAAGCCGCCGCGCTTTTCCACGCCGAGCTCTTCGGACATGGTGATCTGGATGTTGGCAATGTGCTCGCGACGCCACAGGGGCTCGAACAGGGCGTTGCCAAAGCGCAGCGCAAACAGGTTTTGCACCGAGGGCTTGCCCAGGTAGTGGTCGATGCGGAAGATCTGTTGCTCTTTGAAGACCTTGCCCACGGCGGCGTTGATGGCGCGGTTGGACGCCAGGTCGTGGCCCAGCGGTTTTTCGAGCACGATGCGTGTTTTGGCCGTATTCAGGCCGCTGGCGGCAAGCTGCTCGCACACGGTGGTGAACAGGCTGGGCGCGGTCGAGAGGTACATGACCACGCTGTCAGTCTGGCGCTCGGCCAGACGGGCTTTGAGGCCGGCGTAGTCATCGGGCTTGGACAGGTCCATGCGCACGTAGCACAGCAGGGCGGCAAAGCGGGCGAACTCTTCGTCGTTGGGGCGTTTGTCGCCATCGACCTGGGCGAATTTGGCCTGGATGTTGTCGCGGTATTGCTGGTCGCTGAGGTCGTCGCGGCCCACACCGATGATGCGACCGCCTTCGGGCAGCGTGCCGTGACGGTAGGCCTGGAAAAGGGCCGGCATGAGTTTGCGCCAGACGAGGTCGCCGGTGCCACCAAAGAATACGAGATCGAATGCCATGA
>CAZPTM010000195.1:0-3238 GCA_964589665.1 uncultured Limnohabitans sp.
GCGTGTTTCCAGCAGCTTGCCGAGACCAAAGCCATCGACCCCAGCGTTGTTGGAAATGACGGTCAGGTCCTTGACGCCGGTGTCGCGCAGCGCGTCGATCAGGGCTTCAGGGATGCCACACAAACCAAAACCGCCGACAGCCATCAGCTGGCCGTCGGCCACGATGTCCTTGAGCGCCTCGGCGGCAGAGGGAAAAACTTTGTTCACGCAAATCTCCAGTCAAAGGGGATGGAATGACGCTACGATACTACGTATTCAATTACGTAGTTTTTCGTAATGGTGACCCCGCATGCCACAAGACATCGACTACCGACTCGCCTTTGACCTGGCCCCCATCGGCATGGTGCTTTCGCGCAACCGCACCATGGTGGACTGCAACCAGCGTGTGTGCGAAATGTTTGGCGTGAACCGCGAGCAACTGGTGGGTCAGAGCTTTCAGTTGCTCTACCCCAGCGCCGATGAATACGAGCGCACCGGCCAGCGCATCGCGCCTATCCTGAACACCAACGGGGTCTATGCCGACGACCGGGTCATGAAACGAGTGGATGGCCGCCTCAAAGGCGAAACCTTCTGGTGCCACGTGACCGGCCGCGCCCTGAATCGCGACGCACCGCACGAAGCGGGCATCTGGACCTTTGAAGATTTGTCTGCACGCAAACCGGTCAAGGCCGAGCTCACTGCACGCGAACGCGAAGTGGCCGCGCACCTGATGGATGGTCTGACCAGCAAGGAAATTGGCCGAGCCCTGGGCATCAGCCACCGCACCGTAGAAATTTACCGCGTCAAGCTCATGCGCAAATACCAGGCTGGTAGTGCAGCGGACCTGATTCAGAAGCTGATGCGCGGTTAGATGGCTTCACCCGAACGGGTTCGCTATGACGCGATACCTGTCATGGCGAGAAGCGAAGCGACGAAGCCATCTGCTCAACCCTTCGCCGCAGCTGGCTCCACCACCTCTGTCGCCGTGCGAAAGCCCTCCACCGCTGCAGGCACGCCGCAATAAATGGCCGCATGCAAAAAGATTTCTTGCAGCTCCTGAGGCGTCACACCGTTATTCAAAGCCCCCCTCACATGGCCTTTGAGCTCGTGCGATTTACCCAGAGCGGTGAGCATGGCCACCGTGATCATGCTGCGGGTTTTGAGGTCCAGACCTGGGCGTTGCCAGGTGTTGCCCCAGGCCTCGCGGGTGATGTGCTCCTGGATCGGACGGGTGAATTCGGTCATACCGTCAAAGGCGCGGTCCACAAAGGCTTGGCCCATGACTTGGGTGCGCGTGGCCAGACCCGCCTGAAAGGCAGCATCTTGAGGCAATGATGGACGGGTATCGGACATGACAGACTCCTGAAGAATCAGTGAGCATAATGAAAAGACTTTAAGCACGACTGACGAGACACACCATGAGCACACGCTACCCCCACCCTGACTTGAACACCCTGCCCGACGACATCCGCGCCAAAATTCTTGAGGTGCAGGAAAAAGCTGGCTTTGTGCCCAATGTGTTTTTGGCCTTTGCGCGTCGCCCCGCCGAATGGCGTGCGTTTTTTGCCTACCACGATGCCCTCATGGTGCCCGAGAGCGTAGGCCGCACCAGCAACCTGACCAAGGGTGACCGCGAGATGATCGTCACGACCACCAGCGCGGCCAACAGCTGCCTGTATTGCGTAGTGGCGCACGGGGCCATTTTGCGCATCTACGAAAAGAAGCCCCTGGTGGCTGACCAGGTGGCCGTGAATTACCGCAAGGCCGACATCAGCCCACGCCAACGTGCCATGCTGGACTTTGCCATGAAGGTCTGCACAGATTCCGACAAGGTCGAGGACGCAGACTTTGCCGCCCTGCACGCCCACGGCTTTGACGACGAAGACATCTGGGACATCACCGCCATCACCGCGTTTTTCGGCCTATCCAACCGCATGGCCAGCGTGACAGGCATGATGCCCAACCCCGAGTTCTATTTGATGGGCCGCATCCCCAAAGCCAAGGCCTGAAGTTCAGCCTTCCACTGTGACCATCTTTCGCACCCAGTCGGGCAGCGCAATGGCCTTTTGCAGAGGGAAATCCACCCAGATGGTGGTAGCTCCGCCCTCGGCGTAAATAACGCCTGGCTGATCAGTGCGTTCAAGCGTGCACCAGGTCTCGAAGGTGGTGCGGGCGGGGTCGCTCACATACATTTTGGCCAGCACATCTCCTGGGTATTCGAGCTGGCGATAAAAGTTGCAAAACGCGTTCACGATGACCGGGCCCTGCCCCTTGGGGTTGACGCCGCAATTGGCCTTTTCCAGCCAATCGACCCGCGCAATTTCCAGATAGCGAAAGTACAGCGTGTTGTTCACATGCCCCATCGCATCCATGTCACCCCAACGCAGGGGAATTACCGTTTCATAGACCAGCTTTTTGCGTGCCGGGATTTCGTAGCGCATGGCGACCTCTTAGAGTGCAAAACCGTCATCGGCAGCAATGATCGCGCCGTTGACAAACCCTGACTGATCGCTGGCCAACAGCATCAGCACCGCGTCAAGGTCCTGCGGCTGCCCCACGCGCTTGCGCGGCAGCATCTGGATCAGTTTCTGGCCGCTCTCGGTCTGCCAGTGCGCATGGTTGATTTCGGTGTCGATATAGCCCGGGCAAATCGCGTTGACGTTGATGCCAAACTTGCCCCACTCCACCGCAAAGGCTTTGGTCATGTGGATCACTGCCGCCTTGCTCATGCAATACACGCTGATTTGTGGCAGCACCTTGAGCCCCGCCATGGACGCAATGTTGATGATGCGCCCACCGGTAAAACTGCCTGGCGCCGCGCCTTTGGCCCGCGCCAGCATGCGTTTGCCTACTTCTTGCGCCACAAAAAACGCACCACGCACATTGGTGTTCATGACGAAGTCGTAGTCCTCCTCGGTCACGTCCTGAATACGGCTGGTGGCACTCACGCCCGAGTTGTTGACCAGGATATCGATCGTGCCGAACTCGGTTTCTGCGTGCGCCACGGCAGCGGCAATGCTGTCTTTGTCGGTCACATCCATCTGAACCACATGGGCGCTGCCGCCTTCAGCTTCGATCTCGGTGCGCAGCTCCTTGAGTTTGTCCACACGCCGTCCGGCCAGCACCACGCCTGCGCCGGCTTTGGACAATGTGCGCGCAAATTGCGCCCCTAAGCCACTCGACGCCCCTGTGACCAAGGCTACTCGTCCGGAAAGGTCAATTTCATAACTCATGGAAAACCCTTTATTCGACAAACATC
>CAZPTM010000196.1:0-3235 GCA_964589665.1 uncultured Limnohabitans sp.
AGTAGGTCTTTTTGATGGTGGCGGTCAGCTTGCGCAGCGCCTGGCTCATCAGACGCGCTTGCAGGCCGGGCAGGCTGTCGCCCATGTCGCCTTCGATTTCGGCTTTGGGCGTGAGTGCGGCCACGGAGTCCACTACCACCAGGTCCACTGCGCCAGAGCGCACCAGGCTGTCCACAATTTCGAGGGCCTGCTCGCCGGTGTCAGGCTGCGAGATCAGCAGGTTGGGGAGGTTCACGCCCAGGTTTTGGGCATATTGAACGTCCAGCGCGTGTTCCGCGTCCACAAAAGCGCAGGTGCCGCCGAGCTTTTGCATTTCGGCAATGACCTGCAGCGTCAGCGTGGTCTTGCCCGACGATTCCGGGCCGTAGATTTCGATCACGCGACCACGGGGCAGGCCGCCCACGCCCAGGGCAATGTCCAGACCCAGTGAGCCGGTGGAAACCACCTGAATGTCTTCAATCGCTTCGCCTTCGCCCAGGCGCATGATGGTGCCTTTGCCGAATTGTTTCTCGATCTGGGCCAGTGCGGCTTGCAGGGCTTTGGCTTTTTCGGTGTCCATCTCGCTCATGAAATTCTCCTTGAATATCAACTGGTTGCTGTGTTTGTGTCCCTTGGAGCGCCAGAACTACTGAGCGCTTGAACAGTACTGTATATGTACAGTACATTCATGTAAATAGATTTTTTAGTCAGTTTAATTTACTATTTGTCCATGAGCGAAAACACACTTAATGACGGTTGGCGGCAAACCCATCTGGGGCGAATGCTAGGTCACGCCATGCGTAAATTCGACGCACGCGTGCTGGAGCTGATGGCCGCCAACGAGGGCGTGCCTTTGGCGCTGGCCAATTTGGCAGCACGCGACAAAATCAGCGCCGCGCATATCCACATCACGAGGCATCTGAGTTTGCAGGGAACGCGCTTGACCGAGCTTGCCCAGCAAGCTGGCATGACAAAGCAGGCCATGGGCAACCTGGTCAACCAGTGCGAGGCGTGGGGTTTGGTGCGAAAGGAGGGTGACACGCTGGATGCGCGGGCCAAGCAAGTTGTTTTTACCGAAACGGGTCGAGATTGGTTGCGCGCATTTGAGAAGGCTGTGCAACAGGCCGAGGCCGAGTTTCGAGAACAGGTGGGTGCAGAAATTGCCACGGTGGTCGCACTCGGTTTGGAGGCGTATGCGCACTAAAATCGTGCTATCCCACTGGAGACAAACATGCGGATCCTGATAGCAGAAGATGACCAAGTGTTGGCCGATGGCCTGTTGCGAACCCTGCGCGCTGCTGGCGCTGCTGTGGATCACGTGGCCAGCGGCTCCGAGGCCGATGCCGCATTGATGACCAACAACGAATTCGACCTGCTCATCCTGGACTTGGGTTTGCCGAAGTTGCATGGTCTTGAAGTGCTCAAGCGCATGCGCGCACGCGGCACCACCTTGCCCGTTCTGATCCTGACTGCGGCCGACAGCGTGGAAGAGCGCGTCAAGGGACTGGACTATGGTGCTGATGACTACATGGCCAAGCCGTTCTCTTTGCAAGAACTCGAAGCACGTGTGCGAGCCTTGACCCGACGCGGCATGGGCGGCGCCACCTCGCAAATCAAACACGGTCCTCTGGTGTATGACCAGACCGGCCGTGTGGCCACGATCGACGGAAAGATGGTCGAACTGTCTGCACGTGAGCTCGGGTTGCTCGAAGTTTTGCTGCAACGTGCAGGCCGCCTGGTCAGCAAGGACCAGCTGGTCGAGCGTCTGTGCGAGTGGGGTGAAGAGGTGAGCAACAACGCCATCGAGGTCTACATCCATCGCCTGCGCAAAAAAATCGAGAAAGGCCCGATCCGCATCGCCACCGTACGTGGTTTGGGTTACTGCCTCGAAAAAATCCCGGGTTGATCGGACCCGCAACGCGTCAGCCCTGAGCCATGAAATCACGCGGCTGGAACGCTCTGCTTTTTCGCAAGGAACAACGCTCGCTGTTTGGCGAGATCCTGGATTGGATGCTCACGCCACTGCTGTTGCTGTGGCCTGTCAGCCTGGCGCTGACCTGGCTAGTCGCCCAGGGCTTGGCCAACAAACCATTTGATCGGGCATTGGTCTACAACGTTCAGGCCCTGGCGCAGCAGATCAAACCCGGACCGGGTGACAAGGTGCAGTTCATGCTGTCGCAATCGGCCAGTGAACTGTTGCGCGCCGATGAGACGGACCAGGTTTACTACCAAGTGCGAGGCACGCAGGGTGAATTTTTGGGCGGTGAGCGCGATATGCCCCAGCCCAAAAACTCAGGCATCGATCACAGCTATGAAGTGCGCATCCGTGACGATGAGATGCGCGGTATGGACGTGCGCGTGGCCTATACCTGGGTCAAGCTCGGCGACGAGGAGCAGCAACCCGCACTGGTGCAGGTGGCTGAAACACGCGAAAAGCGCTCGGTGCTGGCGGCGGAAATCATCAAAGGCGTGATGCTGCCGCAATTCGTCATCCTGCCGTTGGCGGTGCTCTTGGTGTGGCTCGCGCTGGTACGCGGCATCAAGCCGTTGTCGCAGTTGGAGGAGCGTATTCGAGCGCGCAAGAGCGACGACCTCAGTCCCCTCGACGACAAGGCAGTGCCCCTGGAAGTGGCGCCATTGGTGTCTTCGGTCAATGACTTGCTTGAGCGTTTAAAGGACTCCATCTCGACTCAAAAGCGCTTCCTGGCTGATGCAGCACACCAGCTCAAAACGCCACTGGCAGGCTTGCGCATGCAGGCCGACTTGGCACGTCGTCCGGGCGCAAGCGAAGAAGACCTCAAACGTTCATTGCAGCAAATTGGCCGAGCCAGCGTGGCCGCGACCCACACAGTCAACCAGCTGCTGTCGCTGGCCCGGGCCGAAGGCGGGGCCAGCACAACGCTGCAAGACTGCGACATGGTGGACGTGGTCAGTGAGGTGATTGCGGACTCATGGCCGCACGCCATGGACAAGGGCCTGGACCTGGGCTATGACGGTGTGGCGCCGGGGTCTGCAGGCATCACCGTAGTTGGCAATCGTACCTTGCTCAAAGAGATGGTGCGTAATCTGGTGGACAACGCCATGCACTACACGCCTAGCACACCGGAGCAGCAAGGTATTGTGACGGTGCGTGTGCTGGTCGACCCCTACAGCGGTACCCTGGTGCTGCAGGTGGAAGACAACGGCCCTGGCATCGCGCCAGCCGAACGCGATCTGGTGTTTCAGCCTTTCTACCGCACCTTGGGAACCAATGTGG
>CAZPTM010000197.1:0-3215 GCA_964589665.1 uncultured Limnohabitans sp.
TGGCAGCGCCGCATGCAGTGCGCTCACGGGTGCACACCACCCATGCTGGCTTGTTGTTGCTGTCCACTTTGATGGGCGGCTTGCTGTTGTTAGCTGCTGATTTGTTGGCCCGCAGCGCGGTGCCCGCACAAGAACTGCCGGTGGGTGTGTTCACGGCGGTGCTGGGTGGTGGTTATTTGCTTTGGCGCATGCGGGCAAGTCAGCAGGGGGCTCAGACATGAGTGCATTGTCTTGCCTGGCCTTGCAAGCTAAAGATCTGAGCGTCAGCTTGGGCGGGCGTACGGTGTTGCAGGGTGTGGACCTCGAAGTACCTGTTGGGCAATGGACCTGTGTGGTGGGGCCTAACGGTGCCGGTAAATCCACCTTGCTCAAAGCATTGGCGGGGTTGATTCCTGCGCAGGGGCAGGTCCATTGGCTGGGCGTCGATGTACGCCAGATTGAGCGCAGGCAGCGCGCACGCCAACTGTCGTGGTTGGGGCAGGGCGAAGTGGCCATGCTGGACTTGCGAGTGCGCGATGTGGTGATGCTTGGGCGCTTGCCCCACCAGGATTGGCTGGCTGCACCCAGTGCCCACGACCACGCCATGGTGCAAGCTGCGCTGGAAGCCACCCAAGCCTGGCTTTGGCGTGATCGCGCTTTAGGCGAGCTGTCTGGTGGTGAGCGCCAGCGTGTGCTGCTGGCCCGTGCGATGGCAGGCAACGCCGCTTTGATGCTGATGGACGAGCCGCTGGCCAACCTGGATCCACCCCACCAAGTGGACTGGCTCGAGCAGGTGCAGTGCTTGCGTGCACAGGGTACGACGGTGGTCAGCGTGTTGCACGAAATTGGCATGGCTTTACATGCCGATCGCATCGTGGTCATGCAGGCCGGGCGCGTGGTGCATGCAGGCGCGGCCGACGAGGTGCAGACGCACCGCGCCATCGAGGCCGTGTTTGACGAGCGTGTGCGCATCGTGCCGCTAGAGGGGCAATGGGTGGTGCTGCCCAAAGGTCAAGGTGGGCATGCATGACGGCGCGTTGCATCATGGTGCTGGGCACGTCCAGCGGGGCAGGCAAGAGCTGGTTGACCACGGCATTGTGTCGACATTACGCACGCCAGGGGCTCAAGGTTGCGCCCTTCAAGGCGCAGAACATGAGCAACAACGCAAGGGTTGTGGCCAGCGTAGATGGCGTGGGTGAGATTGGGAGTGCCCAGTATTTTCAGGCGCTGGCGGCCAAGGCTGAGCCCGATGTCCGCATGAACCCGTTGCTGCTCAAGCCCGAAGCAGACACGCGCAGCCAGGTGGTGCTGCTGGGGCAAGTGAGCGCGCAGCTGAGCGATACGCCTTGGCGCGGTCGCAGCGAAAAGGTTTGGCCACACATTGCGGCAGCATTGGATGAACTGATTGCTGAGAACGATGTGGTGGTGATCGAGGGGGCGGGCTCGCCTGCCGAGATCAACCTGATGGACAGCGACATCGTCAATTTGCGTGTGGCCAGGCACGCCAACGCTCGTTGTCTGCTGGTGACCGATATTGACCGGGGCGGCGCTTTTGCCCACCTGTACGGCACTTGGGCGCTGCTGCCAACCGAGGACCAGCAACGCATCAAGGGTTTTGTGCTCAACAAGTTTCGGGGTGATGCCAGCTTGCTCGCGCCTGCACCACTGATGTTGCAGGAACGTACCGGCGTTCCCACAGTCTCGACGCTGCCCATGTGGTGGCAGCACGGTCTGCCGGAAGAAGATGGTGTTTTTGACGATCGCAGTCTTGCACGTGGCGTTGTGCGCAAAACGGTGGCTGTGATCGCCTACCCACGCATCAGCAATCTGGATGAGTTTCAGCCGCTCAAAAACGTGCCTGGCTTGCGTTTGCTGTGGGCACACAGTCCGTCTGATCTGGCGGGCTTGGAGCCTCAGGACTGGTTGATTTTGCCCGGTAGCAAACACACCAGTGCTGACCTGGTCTGGTTGCGCCAGCAAGGGTTGGACGCGGCTGTGACGGCGCATGTGCAGCAAGGCGGTGCGGTGCTGGGCATTTGCGGTGGTCTGCAGATGCTAGGCGAGGCCTTGATCGACACACATGGCATCGACGGCAATGCGCCGGGTCTGGGCCTGCTGCCCTTGGTCACCCAGTTCGCGAAGGCCAAAACCGTGTCAAAAACACAGGCCTTGTTCGCTCAAGTCCAGGCCCCGTGGGCGGCATTGAGCGGTGTGGCGGTGTCGGGGTATGAAATCCACCATGGTCAGTCGCAAGCGCACCCGGCCATGCTGGCGGCGGGCGCGCAGCTGCACGAGGTCATGCCAGGCCTGGCTTGGCAAAGTGGGGAAGGGCGTGTGTTGGGTACTTACCTGCATGGCTTGTTTGAAAACCCGTCAGTGTTGCAAGCCTTGTTCGGTGCGCAGGTGCCGACACTGGAGTCGGTGTTTGAAGGACTTGCCGATTACATTGAGCAGCACTTCGAGCAAGGTGTGCTGGAGTCACTGATTCTCTGAGTGCGTCATGTCTTGCGCTGCTACATACTCGGTACCTAAGGATGATCGTATGAAAACCTCACTTCTTGATCAATGGCTGGCACGCGAAACAGCGTTGCGTGCCCAACATGCGCAAGGGCCGGGTCCTGGCGTGACCGGTATTGAAACCGTACGCACTAAAACGGGTTTGGAGTTGATGCAAGGCATCATGAATGGGACCGACCACACGCCCTCTATCGGCAACACGCTCGACTTTTTACTGGTCGAGGTCTCGCACGGCAATGCGGTCTTTCAGGGTATGCCCGGTAAGGGGCACCTGAACCCCATGGGGACTGTCCATGGAGGCTGGTTTGCCACGTTGCTGGACTCGGCGTTAGGGTGCGCTGTTCATAGCACCTTGCCTGCAGGGCGCGCTTACACCACAGCGGAATTGAGCGTGAACATCGTCAAAGCCCTGACGCCCAAAGTGCAGCGTGTGCGCGCGGAGGGAACGGTCATTCACTGCGGTCGCCAATTGGCCACGGCTGAGGCGCGTTTACTCGGTCCAGATGGCACCCTTTATGCGCATGCCACGACAACCTGCCTGGTATTTGATTTGCCGGCACAAAAACCTGATTCTGTCTAGAAAAGCGCACTTCAAGCCGATTTGAGGGGCTTTCGGGCGTTGCTCGTCTTGCGAGTTGCCGTTTTGCTTGCGGTTGGGGTGACAGCGTTTTCCAGCACCATCAAGGTGTTGACGTAGGCCACAAAGCGCTGCAAATAGT
>CAZPTM010000198.1:0-3198 GCA_964589665.1 uncultured Limnohabitans sp.
TGCAGCTCCTTATTTCTTCTTGGTCTCTTTGATCGTGATCTTCTCGTCCGCATAACGGATACCCTTGCCTTTGTAAGGCTCAGGAGGACGAACAGCACGAATCTCAGCGGCAATCTGACCCACGCGTTGACGGTCAGCACCCTTGATCACGACTTCCGTCGGCGTGGGCGTGGCCACAGTGATACCGGAGGGCATCACGATGTCAACAGGGTGAGAGTATCCAACAGCCAGGTTGAGCTTGGCACCGGCGGCCTGGGCTTTGTAACCCACACCGATCAGGCTCAGCTTTTTCTCAAAACCTTTGCTCACGCCGACGACCATGTTGTTCACCAACTGACGCAGGGTGCCGCTCATGGCATTGGCTTCACGGGACTCATTGGCGGGCTCAAACGTCAGTTTGCCACCCTCGTTTTTCACAGCTACCAGTGAATTAGCTGCGACAGCCAGCTGGCCGCCAGCGCCCTTGACACTGATTTGCTCTGCATTGATGGACACATCCACACCAGCGGGGATGGTCACAGGCATTTTTCCTACTCGGGACATTTCGTCTCTCCTGCCATTAAGCGACGTAGCACAGCACTTCGCCGCCGACGCCGACAGCACGTGCTTTGCGATCGGTCATCACGCCTTTAGGTGTGGTGACAATGGCCACGCCCAAGCCGTTCATGACTTGAGGAATGGCGTCGCGACCTTTGTACACGCGCAGGCCTGGACGGCTGACGCGCTCGATACGCTCGATCACCGGACGACCGGCGTAGTACTTCAGGGCAATTTCCAGCTGGGACTTGCCGTCTTCGGATTTAACCTGGAAGCCGTCAATGTAACCCTCGTCCTTCAGCACCTGGGCGATTGCCACCTTCACTTTGGAAGAAGGCACCGACACGTTGGCCTTGGCGACCATCTGTGCGTTGCGGATACGGGTCAACAGATCGGCAATGGGATCACTCATGCTCATGTTGTATCTCTCCTGCCGATTACCAGCTGGCCTTGGTCACGCCCGGGATATTGCCTTCAAAGGCAAGCTCACGGATCTTGGCGCGGCCCAGACCGAATTGACGGAACGTGCCACGCGGACGACCGGTGATTTCACAACGGTTGCGCTGGCGGGTGGGGTTCGCATTGCGAGGAAGCTTTTGCAGTGCCAGACGGGCAGCTGCACGCTCTTCGTCGCTACGCTTGGCGTCGTTGGCGACGGCTTTCAGGTCGGCATGCTTTTGAGCAAATTTAGCGACCAGTTTTTCGCGCTTGAGCTCGCGTTGAATCAAAGCTACTTTAGCCACGTGACACCTCAGTTCTTGAAGGGGAAACGGAAAGCGGCGAGCAGTGCTTTGCACTCGTCGTCGGTCTTGGCCGTCGTGGTGATGCTGATGTTCAGGCCGCGCAGAGCGTCAACCTTGTCATACTCGATCTCGGGGAAAATGATCTGCTCTTTCACACCGATGTTGTAGTTGCCGCGACCATCGAAAGAACGGCCGGAGATACCACGGAAGTCACGCACACGGGGCAGGGCCACGGTGATGAAACGATCGAGGAATTCGTACATCTGAACGCCGCGCAGAGTCACCATGCAACCGATGGCTTGGCCTTCGCGGATCTTGAAACCTGCGATAGCTTTCTTGGCCTTGGTCACGACAGGCTTCTGGCCTGCGATTTTGGTCAGATCAGCCACAGCGTTGTCCATGACTTTCTTGTCAGCCACAGCTTCGCTCACACCCATGTTCAGGGTGATTTTGGTGATGCGAGGCACTTCCATGGGCGACTTGTAACCAAACTTGGTTGTCAGCTCAGGAGCCACCTTGTCACGGTAGATTTGTTGGAAACGTGCCATGGTTATGCCACCTTGATTTCTTCGCCGCTGGATTTGTAAACGCGAACGCGCTTACCGTCAGCCAGCTGCTTGATGCCCACGCGGTCAGCCTTGCCAGAAGTGGCGTTGTAAATCGCCAAATTGGACTGGTGAATCGGCATGGCCTTTTCGATGATGCCGCCTTCAGTACCCTTCATAGGGTTCGGCTTGGCGTGTTTCTTGACGAGGTTGATACCGTCAACCACGACATGCGAGTCGTCGGCACGCAACGACACCTTGCCGCGCTTGCCTTTGTCGCGACCGGTGATCACGATGACTTCGTCGCCTTTGATAATCTTGTTCATGGCGCGTCCTCTTAGAGCACTTCAGGAGCCAGGGACACGATCTTCATGAACTTCTCGGTACGCAGTTCACGCGTGACCGGGCCGAAGATACGGGTGCCAATGGGCTCGAGTTTTGCATTGAGCAACACTGCTGCGTTGCCGTCGAATTTAACGAGGGAGCCATCGTTACGGCGAATGCCTTTAGCCGTACGAACCACCACTGCGCTGTACACCTCGCCTTTTTTGACGCGGCCACGCGGAGCAGCTTCCTTGATGCTCACCTTGATGATGTCGCCTACGCTTGCATAGCGACGCTTGGACCCGCCGAGCACCTTGATGCACAGCACGGACTTGGCGCCAGTATTGTCGGCAACCTCTAACCGAGATTCTGTCTGGATCATTTCAAATTTCCCAACTTGTATTCCCGCACGCAGAGCACCTGCAGGAATCAGTCTTGGACCCGCCATCCACGCCGCAAACCATTTGCAGCACTTCAGATTGGGCAGAAAAACATCACCCCAAAAGGGGCGAAGCCCTCAATTATCACAAATCCACCCGCCTGCGTCAACAACTTTCTCAAGATTTTTTCCGCGACTCATATTTGAATACTTATAAATTCAAATTGACACCCTCTTCTCGCTCACAATGCGCCCATGGCGTTTTGCGCCGTCCCGATCAAAGCGAAATTCACATGTCCAACACACCATCGAGCACCCGCATCGCCTTCATTGGCGGCGGCAACATGGCCAGCGCCATCATGGGTGGCCTGATCCGTCAGGGCACACCCGCCTCACACATCACGGTCATCGAGCCCTTTGTCGACACAGCGGCCAAGCTCCGTAAAGAATTGGGCGTCCAAGTCTTAGCCCAGGCCGACAGCAGCTTGTCACAGGCACAACTGGTGGTTTGGGCTGTGAAACCCCAGGTTTTCAAAGAGGCAGCCGCTCCGGTTGCCACGCTGACACGTCAGGCCCTGCACCTGTCAGTCGCTGCGGGCATCCGCACGGACAGCATCTGCAACTGGCTGGGCACAACGCAACTGGTCCGCTCCATGCCCAATACACCGGC
>CAZPTM010000199.1:0-3174 GCA_964589665.1 uncultured Limnohabitans sp.
GCATCATCCCCGCGCTGGAATCGAGCCACGCTGTTGCCTACGCCATGAAACTGGCCAAAGCCATGCGCCCGGACCAGTCGATTCTGGTCAACCTGTCCGGCCGTGGCGACAAGGACATTGGTACCGTAGCCGACCTGAGCCAGGCCGACTTTTACTGCCGCCCCAGCTGCCGTGGCCAGTCGGTCAAGGGCGGCGAACAGCCCGTGAACATTGTGAAGTGAGCCAAGAGATGAGCCGCATCGACACCACACTCTCCCAGCTCAAAGCCCAGGGCCGCAAGGCGCTGATTCCTTTCGTGACCGCTGGCTTTCCGTTCGCGGACAGCACCCCCTCGCTGATGCACGCCATGGCGGCTGCCGGCGCCGACATCATCGAGCTGGGCGTACCCTTCTCTGATCCGTCCGCTGACGGCCCCGTGATCCAGAAGGCGGGGGACCGCGCACTGGCTTACGGTATCGGTTTGGCCCAGGTGCTGGACATGGTGCGCGCGTTCCGCCAGACCAACAGCACGACCCCGGTGGTGCTGATGGGCTACGCCAACCCGATCGAACGCTACGACCAAAAGCACGGCGCCGACCGTTTCATCACGGACGCCTCGGCCGCTGGCGTGGACGGTGTGCTGGTGGTGGACTACCCGCCCGAAGAGTGCGCCGAATTCGCCGCTAAGCTGCGCGCGCACAGCATGGACCTGATCTTTTTGCTGGCCCCCACCAGCACGGACGAACGCATGCAGCAAGTGGCCCAGGTCGCCAGCGGCTATGTGTATTACGTCTCGCTCAAGGGCGTGACTGGGTCTGGCGCGCTGGACATTGACGCCGTGGAAACCATGCTGCCGCGCATCCGCGCGCACGTGAGCGTGCCCGTGGGCGTGGGTTTTGGTATTCGCGACGCCGCCACGGCCAAAGCGATTGGTCGAGTGGCCGATGCTGTGGTGATTGGTTCGCGCTTGATCCAGCTGATCGAAGACGAGCCTCAGGACAAGGTCAACGCCGTGGCCACCGAATTCTTGTCCGGCATTCGCCAGGCCCTGGACGCCTGAACGGCGATAATCCCTGCCCAAGGAGAACCACCCTATGAGTTGGCTTGAAAAACTGCTGCCCCCGAAAATTCAGCACACCGATCCGGCCGAGCGCCGCCAGGTTCCCGAGGGCTTGTGGATCAAATGCCCCAGCTGCGAAACGGTGCATTACAAAAACGACCTGGAGCAGAGCCTCAATGTCTGCCCCAGCTGCAGCCACCACATGCGCATGAGCGCTCGTGCGCGTCTGAACAGCTTCCTGGACGGCGAAGGCCGCTACGAGATTGGCCAGGAAGTCGTGCCTGTCGATCCACTCAAGTTCAAGGACAGCCGCAAATACCCCGAACGCATCAAAGAAGCCATGAACAACACCGGCGAGACCGATGCACTTGTGGTTATGGGTGGCGCGGTGCACAGCATTGAGCTGGTCGCTGCCTGCTTTGAATTCGACTTCATGGGTGGCTCCATGGGCTCGGTGGTCGGCGAGCGCTTTGTACGCGGCGTTGAGACCGCCATCGAACAAAAGGTGCCGTTTGTCTGCTTTACCGCCACCGGTGGTGCCCGTATGCAAGAGGGCCTGCTGTCACTCATGCAGATGGCCAAAACCAATGCCGCCCTGACGCGTCTGGCCAAGAAGGGCCTGCCCTACATCAGCGTGTTGACCGACCCAACCATGGGTGGTGTGTCGGCTGGCTTTGCCTTTGTAGGCGATGTGGTCATTGCCGAGCCCAAGGCTCTGATCGGCTTTGCTGGTCCGCGCGTGATTGAGACCACCGTGCGTGTGAAATTGCCCGAGGGCTTTCAGCGCGCAGAGTTCCTGCAGGAAAAAGGTGCGATCGACTTCATATGTGATCGCCGCGAACTGCGCAAAACCATCGCGAGCACGTTGGCCATGCTGCAGCGCCAGAGCGCTGACGCCGTTAGCTGACTTAACGCATCCAGCCGCTTTGCAGGCCTGCCAGCATCACGCCCAGGACCTGCATCAATATCAGGAACACCCATGCAGAAATGTCCACGCCACCCAGGCGGGGCATGTGTTTGCGCAGCGGGTCCAGAAACGGCTGCGTCAACACCTGCAGCAAGTGGTAAGCGGCAGAGCCCGGCTGAAGCCAGGACATCAGCACATACAAAAACACCAACGCACTCAGCGCTGACACCATCAGCTGCACCAAACCCACCACACTGACCAAGGGCAAGAGCCCCAGGGCACCGTGTCCCCCCGTGAGTGCCCACATCACCCCAAATTGAGCTGCTTTGATGAGCCAAGCGCCCACCACACTGGCGCTATCGAGTTTGCCCCAGGCCGGAATATGACGACGCAGTGGAAGTACCAGCCAGTCGGTCACAGCGCAGACAAATTGCCCCAAGGGTTGACGAAAGGACACCCGTTGCCACTGCATCAGCAAACGCAACAGGCAAGCCCCCGCCACCAGACTGGCAGCAATATCCAGCAACATGGAAATCAAGTTCAAAAACATGGGACTCCTTTCAACAACACCCCCGCATGATACCGAGCCTGCCCGGTAAAATAGAAGGTTTTGGCCCAACCCGCAGCCAAAACCGATGCGGGACCCTAGCAAACACAAGACCATGTCCGACAACACCACTGCCCCAGCCGCGCCCCAGCAAGACGAAAACCAGCTGATTGCCGAGCGCCGCGAAAAACTCAAAGCCCTGCGCCAGGCCCAGGCTGAGGGCAAAGGCGTGGCCTTTCCCAACGACTTCAAGCCCGAACACCACGCGCAGCAACTGCACGATGCACACGGCGCTGCCGAGCCAGAAGCCCTCAACGCAGAAGGCGTTGCCAAAGTGCAAGTCAAGGTGGCTGGCCGCATGATGCTCAAGCGCGTCATGGGCAAGGCCAGCTTTGCCACGCTGCAGGACGCCACGGGGCGCATTCAGGCCTACATCACCAAAGACGATGTGGGCGAAGAGGTCTACAACGGCTTCAAGCACTGGGACCTGGGCGACATCATTGCCGTCGAAGGCCACTTGTTCAAGACGCGCACCGGCGAGCTGTCCATCCACGCCAGCAGCATCCGACTGCTGACCAAGAGCCTGCGCCCGATGCCCGACAAGTTTCACGGCATCCATGACCAGGAAGTCAAATACCGCCAGCGCTCTGTGGACCTGATGACCGACGAAGCTGCTCGCAA
>CAZPTM010000200.1:0-3167 GCA_964589665.1 uncultured Limnohabitans sp.
GATCCACCATGGCGTACTCGGTGTCATAGGCCAGCACCCAAAACAGATTGCCTAAAAGCAAAGCCCACGCTTGCCAAGGCACCTCGGCGCGCACCGCCGCAAAAGCCATGGGAATACCGAAGCTGAAGGCCACGCCCAGCACCGCCTGCGGCATCGATACATGTCGCTTGGCGTACGGATAGATCAAACTCACCACCAAAGCAGCAAACGACCACGCCACAGTCACCGCATTGGTCAAGAGCACCAGGCCGAACGCGCACAGCGCCAGCACCGCCCCCACCATCAGCGCCTCGCGGGTGCCAATGCGTCCGCTGGTCACCGGACGGTTGGCTGTGCGTTTGACGTGGCGATCAAAATCCCGATCGGCCACATCGTTGATGCAGCAGCCAGCGCTGCGCATCAAGATCGTACCCAGCACAAACACCATCAAGAGCAACCAGCCCGGAAAACCACCCGCCGCCACCCACAACGCCGTCAGTGATGGCCATAGCAGCAGAAGCCAGCCCGCAGGTCGGTTCCAGCGGATCAGGTCAAGGTACACATGCAGTCGTTCGATCATGTTCGGTTTCAGGACAATCGGGTCACGCCCGGCAAATCGCAGGCATAGATGGAGTTGCGCAAAGCCGCAATCGCTTCGTAACGCGTAAAACTGCGCCGCCAGACCAGCACCACACGGCGCGTGGGCGGAGGGCCGCCATGCTCGTCATTGACCGGCAGATAGCGCACGTGCGCCTCCTCAGCACGGGGCTTGCCGTCTGCTGCACACAAGGCCGCTTGCGGCACCGACAAACGCGGCACCAGCGTCACGCCCATGCCCGCAGCCACCATGTGCTTGATGGTCTCCAGCGATGAGCCTTCAAAGCTTTTGCGAATGCCTTCGGCCTGACTGGAAAAACGCGCAAACTCCGGACACACCTCCAGCACATGGTCCCTGAAGCAGTGCCCGTTGCCCAAAAGCAGCATCGTCTCGTCACGCAGCTGCTCGGAGGTCACTTCGGCTTGCTTGGCCAGGGGGTGCGCAGCTGGCAACGCGGCCAAAAACGGCTCGTCGTACAAGGGTGCCACGGCCAGCCCGGTGTCCGGGAAAGGCTCGGCCAGAATGGCGCAATCGATCTCGCCGGTGCGCAGCATCTCCAGCAAACGCACGGTGAAGTTTTCCTGCAGCATCAGCGGCATTTGCGGCGTATTGGTGATGATCTGGCGCACCAACTCGGGCAACAGGTAGGGGCCAATCGTGTAGATCACGCCCAGCTTGAGGGCACCGGCCAGCGGGTCCTTGCCACGCTTGGCGATTTCCTTGATTTGTGCCGCACTCTCCAGCACGGTTTGCGCCTGGCGCACGATTTCTTCGCCCAGCGCGGTCACGCTCACTTCCCCCGAGCTGCGTTCAAACAATTTGACTTCCAGCTCGTCTTCCAGCTTCTTGATGGCCAGCGACAGCGTGGGTTGCGATACAAAACACGCTTCGGCCGCTTTGCCAAAGTGCTTTTCGCGGGCTACCGCCACGATGTATTTGAGTTCGGTCAGGGTCATATCACGCCTTCAGATATTCCGATTTTGCCCCCATCCAGCGCTCCACATGCGTTTGGGCCAGATCCGGAAACTCACCCAGCATGCGCTCGGCCGCGCTGCGCGCCCACTCCAGCAAATGCACGTCGGTCTGCAAATCGGCAAAGCGCAACAACGGCGCACCCGACTGACGCGCCCCCAGGAATTCACCTGGGCCACGAATTTCCAGGTCACGCCGGGCAATCTCGAACCCGTCGTTGGTCTCCACCATGGCGCGCAAACGTTCGCGCGCGGTTTCGCTCAAGCGTCCACCCTCAGGCGTGCCGTACAGCAGCACACAGGCCGAAGCGGCTGCGCCGCGCCCCACACGTCCACGCAATTGGTGCAGCTGGCTCAAACCAAAACGTTCGGCGTGCTCAATGACCATCAGCGAGGCATTGGGCACATCCACGCCCACCTCAATCACCGTGGTGCTGACCAGCACCCCCATCTGCCCGCTGGTGAACAGGTCCATCACCGCCTTTTTCTCGGCCGTAGGCATGCGCGAATGCAGCAACCCCACCATCACGCCGGGCAAGGCCTCGCTCAGTTCGGCATGTGTGGCGGTGGCGTTGGTGAGGTCCAACGCCTCGCTCTCTTCAATCAAGGGGCAAACCCAGTACACCTGCCTGCCCTGCGCCAATTGCGCGGCAATGCGTTCGATCACATCGTCGCGCCGCGTGTCGGAAATCACCCGCGTCACCACCGGTGTGCGCCCAGGTGGCAACTCATCGATGATGGACACATCGAGATCGGCGTAATAACTCATGGCCAGCGTGCGCGGAATGGGCGTGGCGCTCATCATCAGCATGTGCGGCTCCATGTCTGCGGCCTGCATCTTGCTGCGCAAGGCCAGACGCTGCGCCACGCCAAAGCGGTGCTGCTCGTCAATCACGGCCAGCGCCAGCCGCGCGAATTGCACCTGCTCCTGAATAACCGCATGTGTACCCACCACCAGCTGCGCCTGTCCACTGGCAATGCGTTCAAGCATGAGCGTGCGCTCTTTCTTTTTCTGGCTACCGGTGAGCCAGGCCACCTGCACACCCAAAGGCTCGAGCCAGGCCACCAGTTTGCTGAAGTGTTGCGCGGCCAGAATTTCGGTGGGTGCCATCAAGGCGCATTGCCAGCCCGCATCAATAGCGCGCATGGCCGCCAGCGCCGCCACCACGGTTTTGCCCGCGCCCACATCGCCTTGCAACAAGCGGTGCATGGGCACGGTACGCTGCAAATCCGCATCAATCTCCAGACCCACGCGCGCTTGCGCACCCGTCAACCCAAACGGCAGCGCCTGCAGCAGTTGTGCATGCAGAGCACATGCGCCAGCTGCCAATGCAGGTGCACGCAACTGGTCGCGCTCGCGCCGGGCCATTTGCTGTGACAGCTGTTGGGCCAGCAACTCTTCGCACTTGAGCCGCGTCCAGGCCGGGTGCGTGCGGTCTTCCAGTTGCGCCAGCGACACATCAGGCGAGGGGTGGTGCAAAAACTGCAAGGACTGCCCCAGCCCCCAAAGGGGCTCGCGCGTTGGCCAACCCAATGCGGCGGGCAACGTATCCACCCAATGCAGACGGCTCAAGGCTTGCGCCACCGCCTTGCGCAAATACGCTTGCGGCAAACCTGCG